>NZ_JBSRZW010000018.1:0-61409 GCF_054058015.1 Thermostichus sp. MS-CIW-30 | reverse complement strand
TGCTCAAGTAATCTCTCTCCTTGGGGCGACTGTAAACTCGCCTGAAATTCCGAAACTTAGCTGTCCTCTGGGGCCGCTAGGGATTGGGATAAAGCCCGCACCCTGCGCGTAGCGCGGGTGTCGGGTAGTTTACTGGGGATCTTCCTTGCCAGGATAAAAGTCGGGATCCATCACCTGCTCAAATGTGTAGGGACACTGGGCAGGCAGATCTGCTTCAGACAATGGTGTTTCTCTCACCACCAACAGGATCCCGTCCTGGTGAGCCTCTTGCAGGGCTGCCGAAAGATCGGGCTTGAGGCTGGGACTGTCTCTGAGCAATCGCTGGATCTGGCGGCGTTGTTCGGTAATCGTTGCCCGCCAACTTTTGCCTCGCAGGTGGGGTTGCAATTGCCACTTCAGCAAATGCCCTACCAGGATCCCCAGCCGGTGCAGCAATTCCCGGCGTTCTTGCCTGCCCAAAGCCTCGATTTCCTCCACCAAGTTGGCGATATCCAGTTGATCCCACTGCCCCGATTTCAGCAGTGCGGCTTGCTTTTGCGTCCAGGCATAGAAGTCGTACTCGTAAAGTTGCATGCTTCATTGCCTAACTGGGCACTGGCCAAGGAGATCTTACTGACCCCGAACTACCCCTTTTTACCTTGAGCTCATTGATTTCCCGGACTAGGCCAAGCCCGGGAATGCTTGCGGAAAGCGGGTTTTGCCGGTTGGTTGGGGAAAGCGGGCGATGAGACTCGAACTCACGACATCCAGCTTGGGAAGCTAGCGTTCTACCACTGAACTACGCCCGCGTAAATCAATCTCAAGTTTAGCAAGCTGAAACCCTTGCTGAATCTAACCTATCACGTTCCCGACCCCTTGAGTAGGTGGGGAGTCGGGGGGCATATTTTGCCCGCAATTTGACCAGCAGGGAATGACGTCGAGAGACAAAGCTATCGTGCATGCTGGGGCAGGGCGAGAGTGGGTTAATCATCTTTCACATGGGATCCCTGGTACAACTGAGGCAGTATTCTGTCTGCGGCCTATGTCCAGCATCCTCCTGCTCTCCGGTAGTCCCAGCACTCCTTCTCGCTCAGAAGCCGTTTTACATCACGCTGCCGGGATCCTGTCCGATCTGGGATTGACCACTCAGTTTGTTTCGGTGCGGGATTTGCCCCCAGAGGATCTGGCACTGGCCAAGTTCGATAGCCCTCAACTCAAGGCAATTCAGCAAAAGGTGGCCCAAGCTACCGGGATCGTCATCTTTGCTCCCGTTTACAAAGCCTCCTATCCAGGTGTGTTGAAGGCACTGCTGGATTTGCTGGATCAAGACGCCTTTACCGGTAAAGTGATTCTCCCCATTGCCACCGGGGGAACCCTGGCCCATCTGCTGTCCATCGACTTTGCGATGAAACCTGTGCTGGCGGTGATGGGGGCAACCCACATCCTGAGAGGGGTTTATATCCTGAGTTCTCAAATTCAGTTCGACGCTGCCGGAACACTACAGCTAGAGGCCGACATCGAGGAACGTCTGCGAGCAGGGCTGCAGGCACTTGCGCAGGCGGTGAAATAGAAGAAATCAGAATTTTGCGGAGACTGGCCGAATATGGGATTGGTGCCCTGGGCCCGGAACCGGTTGCGGCAATCTATTCCGAAAAGTGCATAGGTGATTGCCCAGTCAGGCCCGAGAAGCCGCGGAAGAGCCGACGGCAAGGGATCCCTTTTGCGGGTATGGCCGGATTAAATTTCTATAAATCCCCCAAAAAACCTGCAAAACCGTAAGTTATGATACAGACATAGGATAAATCGTTCACCTCTGCAGTTGGCTCACCAGTGGCCTGGAGCTGTGCAGAGACGGAAGTAGGGGTCTTCCCGAAGGAACGCGCCTCAACTGAATCGCGCCACTCTTTCCGTGGCGTAGGGCCCAACGACAACAAACTCAACCCTTCGTTGATGGAGGCGATATATGAAACTCTCTTTCCGTGGCAACACCTTTGACTACGTTCCCGCGCATACTCAGCTCAGCGATGAGGAGTTGCAGGCTCAGTATCGCGGTCAAACCTTCTGTGTGCACCACACCAGCAAGAAAGCGATGCCTCACCCTCATCAGCCCCTGACCTACCGGGGCGTAAGCTACTGAGGTGAATACTGTTTGCCCTTGTAGGTGAGGTGGGGATCCACTGGAGATCTCCATAAGGGCTGGATAAAGACCGGGCGGCCCCGTTTGGGGTCGTTTTTTGAGGCAAAGCAACACCCCCAGAAGGAGCAGCACCCGTTCCACCTGAGAAGCAAGTAGATGGGTCTGGGCCTGCCGAGTTGAGTTTGAACGAGTTGAGTTTGAAATGGGAGCGATGCCGAGACAGGGTGCGCTAAGATGCGGTTCCAAGCGATAATGGCCTTAGCAACTTGCCCTACAGGGATCCGCTGCGATGGAAGCGTTTTTCGAGTTTCTCTGGTCGGCTTCGGCCATCTTGCTGGTGATCTTGGTGCTGCTGCACAGCCCTAAGGGGGATGGGTTGGCGGGCATTGGCGGGCAGGCCCAGCTGTTCTCCAGCTCCAAGAGTGCTGAGCAAAACCTCAACCGCATCACCTGGACGGTAGCGACCCTTTTCCTCTCCATCAGCGTGGTGTTGGGGGCGGGCTGGCTCTCGGCAGCCACAGGGCCATAGGGATCCCTTTCCGTGTTGGCGATTTACCTGCATGGATTCGGCTCTGGGCCGCAGTCGGCCAAGGCAACTTTCTTTCGGCAGCGGCTGCAGCAGGTGGGGATCCCTGTTCAGGTGCCTGATCTGAACCAGGACAATTTTGCCCAGCTCACCCTGACCCGCCAGATCCAGCAGGTTTCCAGCCAGCTTGCCGAGATGAACTACCCCCCTGTCACCCTCATCGGCTCTAGCTTGGGGGGCCTGGTGGCTGCTTGGGTTGCCGAACGACAACCTTGCGTGCAGCGCTTGGTGCTTTTGGCGCCGGCTTTTGGCTTTTTAGGCCATTGGCTGCCGCGGCTGGGGGCAGAGGCGGTGGAGACTTGGCAGCGAACCGGACAGCTCATGGTGTTTCACTACGGAGAAGGCCGCCCTCTCCCTTTGGAGTACGGCTTTGTCGCCGATGCCCAGCGCTACCCGGATGGGGGGTTACGACGGCCTGTGCCCACCCTAATTGTGCACGGGATCCAAGACGACACCATCCCCATTCAAGCCAGTCGAGACTATGTGGCCCGTCGCCCCTGGGCCCAACTGGTGGCGGTGGAGAGCGACCACGCCCTGACCGATGTGTTGGATCCCATTTGGCAGATCACCAGCCGCTTCTGCGGGTGGGGGATGGAGACGGGGCAGTAGGGTTGTTAAGAGGATCCCTGTCCCGTGGTTGCCCATTCGCGAAAGCGTCGCGTAGCGATAATGTCTATGCAATCCAAAGTGCTGTGCCTACAACAGGGGAAGGCTGACGTGACTGCCGGCTTGCTCTTCGATATGGACGGGGTGATTGTGGATTCGGAACCAATCCATGCCCGCGCCGGGGCCATTGCCCTGCAACGCTGCCACCTATCCCTGGATTTGGCCCCCATCTCCCTGCAGTTCAAGGGGCGCACCGACCGCGACATGTTCGAGTACCTTGTCCAACACCAGACGGACACCCCACCTGCAGAACGGCCCCTGCTGGTGCAGCGCTTGATCGAGGAAAAGGCCAAGGCTTTTGGCGAGCTGCTGGCAGAGGTACCCCTGGTGCCGGGGGTGCTGGAGTTTTTGGCGGCCAGCCGCCAGCGCTTTTCTGCCCTGGCCGTCACCACTTCGGCCATCCGCCGGGATCAAGCGCAGATTTTCCAGCGCTTCGACCTGCACCGCTGGTTTGACGCGGTGATTACCGCCGAAGACATTCAGCGGGCCAAGCCCGACCCAGAGCCTTACCTGAAAACGGCTGCCGCTGTGGGGTTGGATCCGGCGTTGTGTTGGGTGATTGAAGATTCTACCCATGGGATCCGCGCCGCTAAGGGGGCTGGCTGTTTTGCGGTGGGCCTCACGACGGCTTTCACCGCCGAGGAACTGCGCCACGCCGGGGCAGATGTGGTGGTGGACAGCTTTGCGGAGTTGGCCGCACTCCTGTTCGCGAGAGCGTCGCGTAGCGATAACCTGCCTGTGTAGGGAGCCCAGCCCATTCGCGAGAGCGTCGCGTAGCGATATGCCAGCACCCACTTTTTTGCGGCAGGCCCTGGATCGCTATCCGTTTGCTTCGCGGCGACGGGTGGTGATGGGCAGACAGGGATCCGTGGCCACCAGCCAACCTTTGGCGGCAATGGCGGGCATGGAGATGTTCTGGGCGGGCGGCAATGCTGTGGATGCAGCCGTGGCAATGGCGGTGGCTTTGACGGTGGTGGAGCCAACCTCCAATGGCATTGGCGGCGATGCCTTTGCTCTGGTGTGGGAGGGGGGGGAGGAGGGTCAGCTGTACGGGTTGAATGCTTCCGGTCGCAGCCCAGCCGCCCTGACGCCGGAGCGGTACCGGGACTATGGGCGGATCCCCCCCTACGATTGGTTAGCGGTGACGGTGCCGGGGGCAGTTTCCGCTTGGCAGACCTTGCACCGGCGCTGGGGAAAGCTGCCGTTCGAGCGTCTGTTTGTGCCTGCCCTTCGTCTGGCGCAAGAGGGATTTCCGGTCTCTCCCCGGGTGGCCCAACTGTGGCAGGCGGCGGAGTCCATCTATTTGCCCCTGCCAGATCCCCGCCACGAGGCCTTCAAGGCCGTTTTCTTTCCCCAAGGGCGTGCCCCACGGGCTGGAGAGCGCTGGAGCAGCCCCCTGCATGCTCAAACCCTAGAAGAGATTGCCCGTAGCGGTGGGGAGAGTTTTTACCGGGGGGAGCTGGCGGAGAAGTTGCTGGCTTTCTCGGAGGCCACGGGCGGCTTCCTGTCCCCCGCTGACTTGGCCCAGCACCGGGCCGATTGGGTGGAACCCATCCATACAGATTACCGCGGCTACACCGTCTGGGAGATCCCCCCCAACGGGCAGGGCATTGCCGCTTTGATGGCGCTCAACCTTTTGGAGGGTTTTGAGCTGGGTCGGATCTCCTACGATGCCGGCGAGCGCTATCACCTGCAGATTGAAGCAATGAAGCTGGCCTTTGCCGATGTGAGCCGACAGGTGGCGGATCCGGAGTATGTGCGGGTCAGTCCTGCCCAGATGCTGGATAAGGCTTATGCACAGCGGCGGCGGCAGTTGATCGGGAGGGAGGCGATCCCCCTGGCCCAGCCAGGGCTGCCGGAGGGGGGAACGGTTTACCTGGCTGCAGCTGATGGTGAGTTGATGGTGTCTTTGATTCAGTCGAATTTCGATGGCTTCGGCAGTGGTCTGCTGGTTCCGGGCACGGGCATTGCTCTCCACAACCGCGGCACGGGTTTCACCCTGGAGCCCGGCCATCCCAACCAGGTGGGCCCCCGCAAGCGCCCCTACCACACGATCATCCCCGCTTTTCTATCCAGAGAAGGGATCCCCCTCGGCCCTTTTGGTGTCATGGGGGGGGCAATGCAGCCCCAAGGCCATGTGCAGGTGGTGGTGAATTTGGTGGATTACGGCCTGAACCCCCAGGCGGCTCTGGATGCGCCCCGCTGGCGAGTGCTGTGGGATCAGGGGATCCCGCAGGTGGCGCTGGAGAGCACGGTGCCGCCCCAGGTGGTGCGCGAACTCTCCGCCCGCGGCCATGCAGTGCAGGTGGTGGAGGCAGAAGAGGATTACGGCCTTTTTGGCCGGGGACAGATCCTCTTGCGGGATGGGGATCACTTCATTGCAGCTTCCGAACCTCGTGCCGATGGCCTAGCCCTGGCGTGGTAGAAGGCTCAACTCATCACCATGCCGCCATCGATGGCGAAAACCTGTCCTGTGATGTAGGCCGCCGCCGGATCTGCCGCCAAAAAACGCACCAGCCCTGCCACTTCTGCCGGGGATCCCAGTCGCCCCAGGGGGATCTGCGCCAAAATCGGGCCAGGATCCAGTTTTTCGGTCATTTGGGTGGTGATGAACCCCGGTGCCACGGCGTTGACGGTGATGTTGCGGCTGGCCAGCTCGCGAGCTGCTGTCTTGGTGAGGCCCACCACCCCTGCTTTGGCGGCGCTGTAGTTGGCCTGGCCGGCATTGCCCACCAAGCCCACCACCGAGGTGATGTTGATGATGCGCCCCTGGCGCTGCTTCACCATGATCTTGGCAGCTGTCTTCAGGCAGAGAAAGACCCCCGTCAGGTTGAGATCCAGCACCGCCTGCCAATCTTCTGGCTTCATGCGCAGCAGCAGGGTGTCGCGGGCCATGCCGGCATTGTTCACCAGCACATCCACCCGACCCCACCGCTCCATCACCTGGGCAAACAGGCTCTCCACCGCCTCTGGGCAAGACACATCGGCGGCCACAGGGATCCCTTCTCCCCCCAGGGCCGCGATCTCCTCCACCAGGGACTCGGCTTCGGCAGCGGAGCGGGCGTAGTTGATCGCCACTTTTGCTCCAATGGCCCCCAGGTGCAGGGCAATCGCCCGGCCAATGCCCCGGCTGGCTCCGGTGACCACAGCCACCCGGTCTTGGAGGGAAGGCAAAGGGAGAAGCTCAGACATAAGCGGCAGGTTCCTCGTGATTCGGACAGCCGCAACAGTATAGGATGCTTTAGAGCCCTCTGGTTGCCACTGGCTTCCCTGCGATCGCTTGCGCTGCGTCCCTCATAACCGCCGTTCGCGCTACTTGGATGGAGTCCTTCGGCATAGGCAGGAGGGATCCCACGGCTCTGTGCAGTCACCCTGCCCGCAAGATGTGTTGACGGACGGATTCCCAGACCAACGGGCGAGCAGAGCCGGACTATGATCAAAGGCTAGGCCGCAGCAGAGCATGCCTCTAACCCCCAAAACCCTGAACTTTGCTGAATTTACTGAGCTTTAGGCGGTTTGGCAAAAGTCATTGAGAGGGATATAGTAGACCAAGTTTCCCCCTGATCCTTGAGTCCACCGCAACGGTTGCCGGGAAGTGAAGGGGGAAAGCGCTCGGGGGGTATTCCTCAGGGCTTTGCGGGATACCGCCTTCCTGCTCAGAGATAGGCAGGATGCGATCGCTTCTTTCCTGAACCATGTTCAGGAGAGTTCAGCGTGAATGTATCAGGAACTGTCCATGCAAGTGGAGTTTCGCGAGTGCGATCCGGGAAATCTGTGGATCTGGTTTGAGTTTGCCGAGCCGCCGGTCGAAGCTGAGCTGGAGTACCTCAACGAGGTGCTGGAGTCGTGGTACGTGTTGGGCAAGCTGGGCGGATTTAACGCCGAGCGTCTGGTGGCCCAAGAGGCCGAGGTGGATCTGAGCTATCTGGAGTATCCCAACGAATCGGAGCCCTTGCCTTCCCTAATGCACAACATGGGATCCCTGGAAGAGAAGGACAACTGGGCCCGCTGCTGGTTTGATCTGGGCACCGCCGATGCGATGGCGCTGGATGTGTTGATCAACGCCCTGCGCACCCTCAGCCTGGAATACATCGGCCTCAGCCGCGTGATTATCGGCGGGCAAAATGAGGATTGGCCAACGGCGGATCCGGAGGAGATGGATGACATGGATGACTACGATCTAAACGGCTATGTGCGGGATCACAGGGAGGAGGAAGGAGGGCTGGAATAGCGGGATCCCTGCCTACTCCAAGTAGCCCAGCTCTTGCATCTGCCGCACCAAGTCGGCATCGCTTTCCACATTCACCTTGCGAGGAGCCGTGCTAGGCCGCCGGGACTCTGCCCAGCTCACCCACGTTCTCAGCCCCTGCTGTAGGCGAGCCAGCCAAGCCTGGGGCCAGCCGGTCTCCACCGCCGACCCGTCGTGACAGCGTTGCGGATCAGCATCAGGGAGAGAGGAGACAGGATCCCCGTTGCCGACCCAGAGCAGATCCCGCAGCTCCGCTGGATCCTGCTCCAAGTTGTAGAGGCTGGGACGATCCCCCGTTTGGATGAGCTTGGTCATCCCCTCATAGAGGGCACGGCGGATGTCGTAACAGGCACGCGCCCGCAGCAGGCTGTCGTTACGGCTTTCCATAGCCCGAATGAGGAGGTGGGGCGGGAAGGCTTCGCTGAGCACTGTTCCCTGCTCGGGATCTTCCCCTGCCAAGGTGCGGGCCAAGCTGAGGCGGGCGACCTCGCGGCGGAGCTTGAGGCTGACACAGGGGGCACCGTTGGGGGAAAGGTTGGGGCTAAAGCCGGCAGCTTCCAGGAGGGTATGGAAGAGGCGGCGGGTGGAAACGGGGGTGGCAATGCGTTTTCCTGCCGGGAAGTGGCCGGGATAGCGCAGGATGAGGGGCACGCGGATCAGCTCTTCGTAGACCACAAAGGCGTGGCCGACGAAGTCGTGTTCTCCCAGGCCTTCGCCGTGATCGGCGACGATGGCCACCAGCGTGTTCTGCTCCAGGCCGGTGTGGCGCAGGGTGTCGAAGACGGATCCCAGCAGATGATCTTGGTAGGCCACCTCAGCATCGTAGATATCCCGCAGCACCTGCGCTTGCAGTGGAGAAAGGGGCTGCGGCAGGGGCGCCATCCAGCGGTAGGGCTGGGCGTTGTATTGGCGCAAAAAGTCGCGGGCCTCGCGGTTGCTTTTGAAATAGGGGGCAAATGTCTGCACAAAGGGCTCCGGCGGCCAGTAGGGCAGGTGGGGCTCCATCAGGTTGACAAAGCAAAAGAAGGGCCGTGCTCCGGGATCCGACCGGCGGCGGGCCATCTGGTGCAAGTAGCGATTTAAGTCCGCAATCGAGGCGGCGGTGTTGCCCTTGAAGTTCACCAAGCGGGTCCAGAGGGAGGCAAACCAGGGGTGCAGCGCCAGCTGGAAGAGGGCGTCGGAGCGGGCAAAGGCGTTTTGCACCGGATAGGAGAGCCGCCGCCAAAATTGGGTGTAGGCGGCCAGCCAGCGGTTCAAGGGGGCGGGCAAGGGGGTGCCTTCGGGGGGGCGGGTGGGCAGAGCGCCACCGTAGTTGTAAAAGGTTTCAAAGCCGCGCCGCAAGCCGTTTTTCAGGATCCCCACCAGAGGGTTGTTGCAAAAGCCCACAGTGGTATAGCCGCTCAGCTGCAACAGCTCTGCCAGGGTGGGCAGGGCGGGGCTCAGCTCCAGATCTGCTTGGACAGTCTGGTGGGTGCTGGGATATTCCCCCGTAAACAGGGAAGCGTGGGAGGGGATGGTCCATTGGGCAGGGGCGATGGCCCGCTCGAAGAGGGTGGATTCGGCAGCCAGCCGATCCAGGTTGGGGCTGGTGGGCACTTGGCGGGCACGCTCCGCTTCTGACCAATAGCAGGAGAGACGATCCGCCCGCTGGGTATCCAGCACGATCAGCAGGATGTTGGGGCGTTCTACGGCAGCAGCGCCGGCCCTTGCGGGGGAATGTCCTGTTTGCGCCACTCGGACGGAGTCCTCAAAGCTCACCACAACTCACCCGATACTTTTCCTTAAAGGTATCCCTATCCTGCCATGCTCTCGGCCAGCTTTCTGCTTCCCCCCAGCCCCCCTTAGGGCAAAGTGAGCTGGGTTTGGCTGTTGCCTTGGATCCGAGCAGTGTTGGCCTGCCAATCCAGGATCCCTTGGTTGCCTCTGACAGTCAAAGCCTGGCCGGGCTGGCGGTAGCGCACGTTGCCTCGGGCTTGCAACTGGGTGGAGCCGATGCGCCAGCGAATCTCTTGGGCTTCCAGCTCTTGCCCTGTCTGCTCGGCTTTGGCCTTCACATTGTCCAGCAAGCGCAGCTCGGCAAAGGGCAGGGGAGCACGCAACTGACCACCGCTGAGGCGCAAGGCTTGTAGGGGGGCATACACCTCTACAGACCCTACTGCCTGCACTTCCCCGACGCCAAATTGCCACAGAAAACGGCTGGCAGCCAGCTCCAGATCCGGATCCCGGTACTCTGCCCGCACCGGCTGAGTGGGATCCCAGTTCTCCAGCTGCATCTGGGCTTGGCCAAAGTCGACGAGCAGCCGCTCCCCCTGCAGGGATCCCTGGCCCTCCAACAGCTCCACTTTCACCTGGCCCTCAGCTTGGAGGAGGCGCTGTTCCGGCAGCCATTCCACCCGCTGGGCCTCCAGACGCAGGTTGTCTCGCTCCGATTCCACCTCGACTTGACCCGTCAATTCCAGACGTCGTTCGCCGGGGTAGGCAGAGCCTTGCTCGGCGCGGGTGCGGATGGCGCGGTTGTCTTCGTCGAAAAATTCTCCCTCAACGGCCTGCAAATGGGCGGATCCCAACTGCACAGGAGCGGCACCATTTTCTGGGGGGGACTCATATTCGGCCAGGCGAGCCTGTAAGCGCCAGAGAATGGCACCATCCGGTCTGGCCTGGGTGAGGGTGATGTCTTCGTAGATCAACTGGGGGGTGGAGATGGGCTCGGAAGGCGCATCGGGATCCCACTCCGGCCCGCCACAGCCCGCGCTCAGCAGGGCCAAAACGGCCAGGAAACGGAGGACAGACAAAGACCTGGACTGCATGGATCTTCCTTGGGGGCTTTCTCCCCTACCCTAGCTTTCTTAGGACTCCGTCCCGCTGGCGCGATCAGCCGTATCCTTCCGCTGCGCTGAGCCGGATCCCGCTCTCGGCAAACCCGTGGCATTATCAGGGCAAAGTGTTTTTGGGGGCAAGCGTGACCCAACTGTTGCAACTTTTCATCTACGGCCTTGTCTTGGGCAGCATCTACGCCCTGGGAGCAATTGGGGTGTCGCTGACCTTTGGCATTTTGCGCTTTGCCAACTTTGCCCACGGGGATCTGATGACCCTGGGGGCCTACTTCGGCCTGACGTTGGTCGGGCTGGGTTGGCCGATTGGGGTGAGCCTGATCCCGGCAGCTTTGGCCACGGTACTTTGTGCAGTTGGGATCGACCAACTCATTTATCGCCGCCTGCGCCGGGAGGCACCAGTGATCTTGCTCATTTCTTCTTTTGGCACCGCCCTGATTCTGCGCAGCCTGGTGCAGATCATCTGGGGGCCCAACAATCAGGTGTACCGCAGCGGGATCCAGTTGCCGTGGCGGCTTGGGGAGCTGCGCATTAAGCCCGATTGGGCGGTAATCCTGGCGGGAACAGCCCTGTTGGTGGTGGCACTGCATCTCTTCTTACAACGCACGCGGGTGGGCAAAGCGATGCGGGCCATGGCCGACAATTTTGAGCTGGCCAAGGTTACCGGCATTGATACAGAGCGGATCGTCCTCTGGACTTGGGCCATCGGCGCAGCCTTGGCCTGCGCAGCAGGTGTGTTCCTGGGCATGGATACCCGGCTGCACCCCACCATGGGCTGGCGGCTATTGCTGCCCATTTTTGCAGCGGCCATTCTCGGCGGCATTGGTCGCCCTTACGGGGCCATTGCTGGAGGGCTGGTGATTGGCCTGGCGGAAGAGTTTTCCACCTTGGTGATGAACCCTGCCTATAAAACCGGGGTGGCCTTCGCCATTTTGGTACTGCTGCTGATCTTCCGACCCACAGGATTACTGGGATCCCCGGGTGGGGGGGATGTCTGATGTTGAGCTACGGCATTTTCTTTTTGATTTTGGTGGGGATCTACGGCGTGCTGGTGCTGGGCCTCAATATCCAGTGGGGCTACGCCGGCATGTTCAACATCGGGGTGGGGGCTTTTTTTGCCGTGGGAGCCTATGCCAGCGCCATTGTCACCACACCCCCAAGCGCCGAGCATTTGGGCGGCTTCAATCTGCCCTTTTGGGTGGGTTTTGCCATAGCTGTGGCTGTCGCCGGAGCGATTGCCTTTTTGATCGGCTTGATTACCCTGAAGCTGCGTTCCGACTACCTGGCCATCGCTACCATCGGCATTGCCGAGATCATCAGCCAAATCCTGAGGAATGAGGGCTGGCTGACCAATGGCGTACGGGGAATTACCCGCATTCCGCGACCCTTTCGCGGCTGGATCCCAGGTCAGGATACTCTTCTCTACTTGGGCTTGGTGCTGGTCATTTTGGCGGTGGTCTATTGGGCTGCGGAGCGGGCCTATCGCTCCCCTTGGGGGCGGGTGCTGCGGGCCATTCGCGAGGATGAACCGGCAACCATGGCCGCCGGCAAAGATGTGCTCCAGTTTCGCCTGCAGGCGTTTGTGCTGGGATCCATGCTCATGGGGTTGGCGGGGGCCCTCTACGCCCATTTTGTCAATTTCATCAGCCCAGAAGCCTTTCAACCGGAGTTTGCCACCTTTATCGTTTGGGTAATGCTGATCGCGGGGGGCAGTGGCAACAATCGCGGCGCCTTGCTGGGAGCGCTGGTAATTTGGGGGGTGTGGTCGGGCAGCGAGTGGCTCACCAACCGTTTGCCGCCCCAGTGGGCCACCCGGGCTGGCCCTTTGCGCATTTTGTTGATCGGGATCCTGCTCCAGGTGATTCTTCTGACGCGCTCTCAAGGATTGTTGCCTGAACGTCCGCCCAAGCCCGTCTTGGGCACTTCTCCTTCGCCTAAGCAGAACCCCGCAGGATAGGATTGGGTCGGCTCCAGCTGTTGTTGACGTGTTTGAGATAACCCAGCCCTCTGTCGTCATGACTCCGCGTCCCAAGGAAACTGACCCTTCCTGGCCACCCTGCAACCCCGACACGACGGGCTGCCCCCCGGATGCCGGACAACCAGGGATCCGGACTACACCCATCCAAGAGGGCTATGCTCTGCCGGAGCAGTATTTCAACCGGGAGCTGAGCTGGATTGAATTCAATGCCCGGGTTTTGCACGAGGCCCTGGATGAGCGCACACCTCTGCTGGAGCGGCTGAAGTTTCTGGCCATCTTTGAGAGCAACCTGGACGAATTTTTCATGGTGCGGGTGGCGGTGATCCGTCGTCAGTTGGAAACGGGCGTGTTGGTGCTAACCCCGGATGGCCTTACACCGCAGCAGCAGTTGCAGCAGATCTCGAGCCACCTGCGCCCCCTGATTCGAAAATTGCACACTTGCTTCCGGCAGGAACTGGTGCCCAAGCTGGCGGAACAGGGCATTCACATCCGCGATTTTTCCGAGCTGGCCGAGTCGGAACGGCAGGAGCTGCGGGACTACTTTGAGAGGCGTTTGTTTCCAGTGCTCACCCCCTTGGCGGTGGATCCAGGCCATCCCTTTCCCTACATCTCCAACCTCAGCCTCAGCTTGGCGGTAGTGGTGCGGGATCCGGAAACCGGCAAGGAACACTTTGCCCGCGTGAAGGTGCCCAATACCTTGCCCCGCTTTGTGCCGCTGCGGGATGGGGTGAGCTTTGTGCCGCTGGATCAGGTGATTGCCCACCATCTGGAGTCCCTGTTTGTCGGCATGCAGGTGCTGGAGTACTACCCCTTCCGCATCACCCGGGATGCCGATCTGGAAATCCAAGAGGACGAGGCCGACGATCTGCTGGCTGCCATTCAAGAAGAGCTGCGCAAGCGCCGCTTCGGCTCAGTGGTGCGCATGGAGATTGCCAGCCAAACTCCGGCAGCCATCCGACAACGGCTCAGCGAAGAGATGCGCCTCAACAGTGACTCGGTGTACGAAGTGGATGGCCTCTTGAGCATGGGGGGGGTGATGGCGTTTCTCAGCCTGGATCGGCCCGATTTGAAGGATCCCCCTTGGGGGCCGGTCACCCCGCCCCGCCTGCGCACTGCCTCGGTCAGCGATGAGCCGGTGGATATCTTTGCCGTCATCCGGGAAGGGGATCTGTTGGTGCATCACCCCTACGATTCCTTCGCCGCCAGCGTGGAGCGGTTTCTGGAGGAGGCCGCCAACGATCCGCAGGTGCTCACCATTAAGCAAACCCTCTACCGCACCTCCGGCGACTCGACGGTGGTGAAATCCCTCATTCAGGCCGCCGAAAACGGCAAGCAGGTGGCCGCTCTGGTGGAGCTCAAAGCCCGTTTCGACGAAGAAAACAACATCCTCTGGGCCAAAAAGCTGGAGAAAGCCGGGGTCCACGTGGCCTACGGCCTGCCGGGGCTGAAAATCCACTGCAAACTGGCTTTGGTGGTGCGGGAAGAGGAGGGATCCCTGCGCCGCTACGTCCACATCGGTACCGGCAACTACAACCCCAAAACCGCCCGCATTTACACTGACCTGGGCCTGTTCACCTGCAACGAGACCCTCTGCAACGACGTTACAGAGTTGTTTAACCTGCTGACGGGCTACTCGCGGCAACGGCAATTCCGCAAGCTCTTGGTGGCCCCCAGAACCCTACGCCAAGGCATGGAAGCCCTGATCCGCCGCGAGATGCGCCATGCCCAAGCGGGGGGCCAGGGGCGTATCATCGTCAAGATCAACTCTCTCACCGACCCGGAAATGATCCGGCTGCTCTACGAGGCCAGCCAAGCCGGGGTGGAGATCGACCTCATTGTGCGCGGCATGTGCTGCCTCAAGCCCGGGATCCCCGGCCTAAGCGAACGCATCCGCGTGATCAGCATCATCGGGCGCTTCCTGGAGCACTCCCGCATCTTCTACTTCTACAATGGCGGCCAGGAAGAATACTTCATTGGCAGCGCCGACTACATGACCCGCAACCTGGATCGACGGGTTGAGGTGGTTACCCCTGTGGAGGATCCCGCGTTGCAGCGGGAGCTCAAGGCGATCTTGGACATCTGCCTGACGGACAACCGGCAAGCCTGGGAGTTGCGCCCTGATGGCACCTACGTGCAGCGGCAACCCAAGCCAGGAGAGCCTGTGCGCTCCACCCACCAACGCCTGATGGAGCGGGCCGCCAGCCGCATTTAGCAGGATGACTCTCACTGGTGACATACTCCCATCACTGACCCTACAGGTACAGCGTGGGCTTCGCGCTTCATCGGGGAGCTACTGCAAGAACCCTCCACGCGCAGACACGGGATGTCCCACCGCGTAGCTGTACCAGATTCCGGCAACGCCGTTTTGTACAGCCATGTTGATTATGGCACAGGATATATACGCCTTTCATCCCGACCCTCCTGCTGTTGCAGAGAGTGCGGGGCTTCCCGGCGGTTTAGCTAACCTCTCTCTCAGAGGGAGAGAGGAGCAGCCTCGCCGCTATCGGGAATGGCCACCAAAGCTCAGGATCCGGTGGTCTTGGCGGCCTCGGCCTCTTCCTCGCCCAGCGCAATTACCCGTTCCGTGGCCTGCAACGAAGACTGCAAGCTCTCCAACTTTTCCCGGCTGGAGCGGTTCAGCCACGACTCGATTGCGTTCACCAAGAGCTGATCCACAGAGAACCAGCCCCCCCCATTCACCGCAAAGGCCAGGAAGATCGCTGCGTAGATGGCGGATAGCTCCAAGTAGGGAACGCTGAAGCCGGCCACCTTAATGTGATGGAACATGGCCACTGCCATCGTGGCGAACAAACCCAACGCTGCCCCGCGGGTCAACAAGCCCAGCGCCACCATGGGGGCTGCAATCAGCTCGGTATAGGCGGCTACATAAGCAAAAAAGATCGGGAAGGGCAACCCGATCACTTCTACATAAGCCGTCGCAAACCCTTCGATATCTGCCAGTTTGTCAAGGCCGTTGTGAATCATGAATAGCCCTGCCACCACCCGCAAAACGGTCCACGCCACCTGAGACCAGCGCGGAGTTACGCTGTCGTGACGCAAAGCTGAGGCGAGTAGCACGGGAAACTGCTGAGAGGGTGCCATAGGATAAAACCTGCGATGCAAAGATGAGCAAAGATTCTAACTTATTGTAACGATTCTAAATTTCTGTAACAAGGGTGGGACTCAGATCCCCAGTGGTCAAGGGATCCCATGCAAAAACAAGGTCTCCGGCCCGCTTTCGCGACCGGTCGGGTGGGTTTCCGGCGAGCTTTCACCGCAGGCGATTGCGCCACACTATCTCTGCTCTTGGCCTGGGACTTTTCCGGCCTTGCTGAGACCTGTCAACCTCTGTAAATGGATCCCTCATAATGGGTTCATTTGCTGCCTGTGTCGATATGGTTGCCGAATCTGTCCTCGCCTCTGATGTCAGCTCCGCCAAAGCCCAAGCCGGGAGAGAGGAGGGATCCCCGCCTGCCATTCGTTTGCGGAGGGTCAGCCGCAACTTTTCCGGGATCCAAGCGGTGGACGGGGTGGATTTGGAGGTGCAGCAGGGGGAGTTTTTTACGTTGTTGGGGCCGTCGGGTTCGGGCAAAACCACCTGTTTGCGGATGATCGCGGGCTTTGAGCGTCCGGATGAGGGGCAGATCGAATTGAACGGCCAGAATGTTTTGGGTCTGCCGCCCTACCGACGGCCTGTGAACACGGTGTTTCAGGACTATGCTCTCTTCCCCCACATGACGGTGGCGGAGAACGTTGGCTACAGCT
This sequence comes from Thermostichus sp. MS-CIW-30, assembly GCF_054058015.1. Classification (NCBI taxonomy): domain Bacteria; kingdom Bacillati; phylum Cyanobacteriota; class Cyanophyceae; order Thermostichales; family Thermostichaceae; genus Thermostichus; species Thermostichus sp. MS-CIW-30. The sequence continues at coordinate 45,218 of NZ_JBSRZW010000018.1, read as the reverse complement.
TGATGATCCGCGGCATACCGCCGAAGGAGCGCCAAAAGCGAGTGCAAGAGGCGCTGGAGCTGGTACAACTGCCCGATCTGGGATCCCGTAAACCCAGCCAACTTTCAGGGGGGCAACGGCAACGGGTGGCCTTGGCGCGGGCTTTGGTTGGCCGACCGCAGGTGCTCTTGCTGGATGAACCTTTGGGGGCGCTGGATTTGAAGTTGCGCCAACAGATGCAGTTTGAACTCAAGGCCCTACAACACCGCCTTGGTCTCACCTTTTTGTACGTCACCCACGACCAAGAAGAGGCCCTGACCATGAGCGATCGTATTGCCGTGTTCAATCGCGGGCGCATCGAACAGGTGGGATCCCCGGCAGAGCTCTACGAGCGACCTGCCACCCGGTTTGTAGCCGGTTTTATCGGCCAAACCAACTTGATCGAGGGATCCCTGGCGGAACGATGCGTGGGAGAAGCGGCCCTGTTTGCTTTGCGCCCGGAGCACATTCGGATTGACTTATCTGAAGAAGGGATCCCCGATGGCCACTGCCGCTTGCGGGGACGGATTTGCGACACTGCTTATCTAGGGGCTTTCATTCGCTATCAGGTATGGGTGTCGGGCTGTGAGGTGAAACTTTTGGCTGTGCAACCCAACCCCGGCCTGAATTTGCAGCAGTTGCCGGAAGGGACGGAGGTGACTTTAAGTTGGGATCCCAGCCGGATGCACCGCATCCCCGAATAGGGCTCTCAATCCCGATCTCCTCTGGAGCTTGTCTATCCGGCGTCGGCGCTATCTTGCAGGCAGTTGACACTCCCGCCGACTGAAGTCGAGGGATTCTTACGTAGCCCAGAAACGGGCTCGCAACGGCGTTGTCAAAGGGAGAAAAACGGGCCATGATGCGCATTTCCATCCAGCCGGAGAGTGGGATCCCTGGCTCCGTGCAGCTCTTTAATTTGCTCTGCTTCGCCATTGCCTGTGGGCAGTTTCCTCCCGGCTGCCGCCTGCCCAGCACCCGTCAATTGGCTATGCAAACGGGCCTGCATCGCAACACCATCCACAAGGTTTACCGCCAATTGGAGGCCATGGGCCTGGTGGAAACCCGCGCTGGATCTGGCATTTACGTGAGCCGCTCCGCCCGCCAGGTGGTTAACTACTCTCGCGGCCTGGGGGGAAACCTGGATCGATCCCGACAGGTCCTGGAGCAGGTGCGCCAGGGCATCGACCAGCTGCTGCAGCAGGGGTTTTCTTTGGAGCAGGTGCGGGATCTGCTGCTAGCGGAGATCGATTGGCGGTTGCGCTGCAGTGCTCAAGTGCTGGTGTGTGTGCCCAACCGGGATTTGGGTACAGGACAACTGATGGCCCAGCAAATCCAGCAAACTCTGGGCATCCGGGTCCAGTTGGTGCCCCTGGAGGATCTGGCCACCGTCCTGGATCAGATCCATTCCGGCACTGTGGTGACGCTGCACTATTTTCTCAGCGCCGTCGAGGCCATTGCCCAACCCCGGGGGGCCCGTGTTCTGACAGTGGAGGTGTCCGACTACGCCCGCGAAATTGCCCTGATCCGCCAATTGCCTTCCTACGCCTGTCTGGGGCTGGTGAGCATCAGCACTGCCCTGCTGGAGGTTGCCGAGGTGATTGTCTACAGTCTGCGGGGAGACCTGCTGGTGCTGACGGCAGTGATTTTCGATGCTGAACGGGTGGGATCCCTAATCCGCCGCGCCCATACCCTCATCTGCGATGAGGCCAGCTACCCCACCCTGCGGGTCTTGGTGCGCCAAGCCCGAGCCGATCTAATCCGCACACCCAACCTAGTCTGCGCCACCCCCCACATCGGAGAAGCAGCCATGGCCGAGCTGCGACGGGAACTGGGTGGGATCCCTGGAGCCGGAGGAGATGGGGACGCAAGCAGTAGCAGTTTGCAAGGCAAAGAAACCCATTAAGCCTTGTTGCAGGTGAGCCATTTTGCGGATGACAGGCTGTCCAAGATCGTGCTTAGGTGAAAATACGGTAAAAGCTCTCTCATTTTGATTCATCGCTGATCAGTCTTTACACGCATGGTGATCCTCGACTACGCCTCCGCCGATCATGACCATGTGGCGGTCACCCGGGAAGGTTTCTGGGAGGCCATCCGCTTCCAAGACCATTTTTACGTCTTCAACCGGGGCTTTTCTCAGCTGCAAGAGGCCATCGCCAGTTGCCGCTACGACATGGATCACGGATCCCTGATCAGCCTGGTGGTGGTGCGCCCTCAGGGCTATGAAGTGTGGTCGCAGGTGGGATCCGACATTCCCGTCTTGCCGAAGCAACTGTTGAGCCCGACAGCCAGGGACTCCCTCCTACCGGCGCGCCAGTGCTCCGCACCCCTGTCACCAGCGCGGAAGCGTCGCATAGCAATGACGGCTCCATCGGGGCCCGAACGTCCTTTCTGGTCTTTCTGGGGCTGGGGATCCAAGGCTTATGTGGTGGATGGCGAGCCGGCTGCACCCCAGTCTTTGTTCCACCATAGCCCTCGGCCCTACAACGCGCTACAGGCTTGAGCCGGAATCGGTTGCGCCAGCGTCGTGCAGCAACAGTTTCAGGGAACAGGACGGCTCCACATGCAAATTGAGATCCGGCTCTTCCACCAGCAGGGGCACGCGCTCGGCCACTTCCAGGCCAAATCCTTTCAAGCCGCTGATGTGGCGAGAGGTGTTGCTGATCAGGCGCATTTTGCGCACCCCTACATCCCGTAGGATCTGGGCGCCGATGCCGTAATCGCGCAAGTCCATCGCCACCGGTGGCGCGGTTTCAGAAAGTCCCAGATCTTGCCGGGCGTAGGACTTGATTTGCTCGATGAGACTCAGCTCCTGCTCTTGCCGGCGCAGGTACACCAGTACCCCCTTGCCTTGGTGGCCGATCATCTTCAGGGCCGCTGTCAATTGGCGGCGACAATCGCAGCGCAGGGATCCCAGCGCATCCCCTAGGGGACACTCCACATGGACGCGCACCAGGACGGGCTCAGCGGCAAATTGGGTCGGATCCCCTTTCACCAGGGCCAGGTGCTCGACTTGGTTGAGGCTATCGCGGTAGCCGTAAACCCGAAACTGGCCAAACTCCGTTGGCAGGGTGGCGGCAGCCTCTCGGTGAACCAGTTGTTCGGTGCGCAAGCGGTACTCGATGAGGTGGGCGATGGTGATGATCTTCAAATCGTGCTGACGGGCATATTCGATCAACTGGGGCAGGCGGGCCATGGAGCCATCCGGGTTTTGGATCTCGCAAATCACCCCTGCCGGATACAGCCCGGCCAACATCGCCAGATCCACCGCTGCTTCCGTATGGCCAGCCCGTTTGAGTACTCCGCCCTCCCGTGCCCGCAGCGGAAAGACATGCCCAGGCCGGCGCAGATCTTCCGGTCGCGTGTGCGGGTGAATGGCCGCCTGAATGGTGCGAGAGCGATCGGCAGCGGAAATGCCGGTGGAAACTCCAGCCTCTGGCCCAGCATCAATGCTGACGGTGAAGGCAGTTTGGTTGCTGTCGGTGTTCTGCCCCACCATCAGCGGGATCTTCAGCTCATCGAGGCGGGATCCCTGCATGGCCAGGCAGATAAGGCCCCGCCCGTAGGTGGCCATGAAGTTGATAGCTTGGGGCGTGGCAAACTGGGCAGCACAGACCAGATCCCCTTCGTTTTCTCGGTTTTCGTCATCGACCACGATGACCATGCGACCACACTTGAGGTCTTCGAGGGCTTCGGGGATGGAGTGGAAGATCGTTTCTGTCTCGGCCTGCGGGATGGCACTCATGGAAAAAGGGAGAATCTGGCGCAACCGGCCCTGCGCACCGGATCTACCGGATCTATGGTGACATACTCCCGCACTCATGCTACGCGAAGCAATCCGTGCCGCTAAAGCGAGAGGGTGCGGGCTTCAAGGACTCCGTCCCGCTGACGCGAACAGTGACTCCAGTTAAGGACATTTCCTGAGCTTAAGGACTCCGTCCCGCTGGCGCGAAAAGGACGGGATGCCCCACCGCTCTGTACTTGATGTTTATAGCAGCAGTGCATAAAACCCTGCCACCTTGATTACAGCACCAATGAGGACAAAACACCATGCTCCCGCCTCTCCTCCCGACCCTCACCCCGGCTAGTCACTAGCTACTAACCACTATCCACTAATAGAGGGCGGGGCTTCCCGGCGGTCTAGCTAAAGCAAACTGGGCAACAGCTAGGGATCCCAAGGCAGAGTCAGTACTTGGGAATCGAGGGATCGTAAGCCTCTGCCCAGGCGAGGATCCCCCCGCGCAGGTTTTTTCCTTGGATCCCAGCAGCTTGTAGGATCTTCAGGGCTTTGGCCGAGCGCGCCCCACTCTTGCAGTGGACGATCAGCTCTGAGCCGTTAAGGAGGCGACGCACCTGCTCCACCCCGTCGCCGTTTTCAATTTGGGGCAGGGGGATCAGGTGAGCACCAGGGATCCGGCCTATCTCCCACTCATTTGGGTTGCGCACATCGACCAACACAAAGTCTTGGTGAGCATCCATCCGCGCTTTCAGCTCGGCCACAGTGATCTCGGGGATCTCTGTCTGGCCAGCTTGTTCTGTGGCTTGGGCTGGCGGGATCCCGCAGAACTGCTCATAGTCGATAAGCTGGGTGATGGGAGGAGTGGCGGGGTTCTTGCGCAGCTTCAGCTCCCGGAAGCTCATGTTCAGGGCATCGTAAAGCAGCAGCCGCCCACTTAGGGTTGTGCCCACGCCCAGCAGGATCTTCACGGTTTCGGTAGCTTGAATAACACCGATGATGCCGGGGAGGATCCCCAACACTCCCCCTTCGGCGCAGGAGGGCACCAGTCCTGGTGGGGGCGGCTCGGGGTAGAGATCCCGGTAGTTGGGCCCATCTTCGTAGTTGAAGACCGTCGCTTGTCCCTCGAAGCGGAAGATCGAGCCGTAGACATTGGGCTTGCCCGTCAACACACAGGCATCGTTCACCAGGTAACGGGTGGGGAAGTTATCGGTGCCATCCACAATCACGTCATAGTTGGCAAACAGCTCCAGTGCGTTGTGGGCCTTCAGGGCGGTGTTGTAAACATCCACTTGACAGTGGGGGTTGATCTCCAGGATGCGGTTCTTGGCCGATTCCACCTTCGGCTTGCCCACCCAGGAGGTGCCGTGGATCACCTGCCGCTGCAGGTTGGACACATCCACCACATCAAAATCGACAATGCCGATCCGCCCCACGCCGGCTGCCGCCAAGTACAGCAACAGGGGCGAGCCAAGGCCGCCTGTGCCGATGCACAGCACTTTGCCCGCTTTCAGCCGCTTCTGTCCTTCTAGGCCCACCTCGGGCAGGATCAAATGTCGAGAAAACCGCTCCATCTCTTCGCGGGAGAGGCTAACTTGGCTGGTATCCAGGTTCAACATGCTCACAACCCTCCAGCAATAGCGGGAACGATGCTGATGACGGCTTGTTCTCCCACGGGGGTGTTGTTGCCTTGGGGCAACGTGCGCACATCCTCGTCGTTGAGGTAGACATTGACAAAATTGCGCAGCTTCCCATCCTCGGTGTAGAGGTGGCGCTTCAGCTCGCCATAGCGGGCGATGAGGTTGCCCATCACTTCGCCAACATTGCTGCCCTCGATCTCGACAGCTTCCAGGTTGTCGGTGTAGGGGCGCAGGGGAGAGGGGATCAGAACTTTGGTTGCCATGGGAGTTCGGGGAGAGATCTTGGATATCTACTGGAGACTTTTGAGGATCCAGAGGATCTGGGCTGACCTATCCGTTTGTCGATCTTGTTGGGGCTGTCTACTGACTTTGAGGATTCAGCTATGTTACAGACAAGGTTCAGCACTAGACTACCGCTTTTTCCGGTGGCGCCCATCCCAGCTTTCAAGGATCCCAACTGAACTTAGCCGTGAACTTCAGCCTCAAACAGCGGCAAAGCCCAAACGACTCTAGCTTGCCAAAGCCGGGAGCGGGGGGATGCGAATGTCTTCCAGCATCTGCATCGGCTCCCGTTGGGGCTGCTCCTGCTCATCCAAAACCCAGCTCACCACCTCTTCTGCCTTGCCCTCGCGCACACTGACGATCACACAGGAAAAGCCCCAAGGAAAAGCATGCTGCCGATCAAACTCGGAGGGAATGGCCGCATGGTTGGGATGGGAATGATAGGTGCCCAGGATCCCCAGCCCTTTGCGCACCGCGTGGTCGTTGGCCCGCTTGAAATCCGCCGGATCGATCAAAAAGCGGCGGCGGCTGGATTCCCCGTCTGCCAGAGGGTTTTCCGCTTGATCCCAGGTGTTGGTCACCGACCAAAGCTCGTGGATGATCTTGTCGGATCCCCGGATTTCCCCAATTAAAATGCCGCAGCTCTCGTGGGGAAAGGCTTGTTCGCCGTGCTGGCGGATGCTGTGAAGGTGGTCTGCCGAGAGGTAGAGGGCCATGAATCTCGCCTTTGCCGATGGAGTTACCGTTCTTTTATTCTGGCACAAGTTGGCCGGGGATCCCTCAACTTAGCTACAGCGGATGCCATTGGGGCGCAACGGGCAGGCCGTTCCGCAGAGGCCGCCGCTGCTGAAAATGTTCGGCCACCAGTGTGGCGCGGTCAGACCCGTCCATCGAGTGAACCCAGAGGTGGCTCTGGCTTTGAAGGGGCGACAGGAGCATAGTGGGGGCAACCCTGGCACGGCCCTTGCGGATGGACGGCACAGCGCAACCAGGCCGAGTGGGCACTGAAAACACAAGAGGGATCCCCCAGGGGTGGGCCAAATTCGCCGGCCCGTTGACGGCGCAGCAGCACCACTTGCCGTCGCCAATCTTGCAAAAATCGGCTGTAGGCGCGTTCCCGCCAGCGACGCTTGGCCGCATTTTCGAGGACGTGGGCGGTGAGGTTATCCAACATGGAACGATACCCAGGGAAGAGGCCAACAGGCTGGGAGTTGCGTTGGATGGCTGAGAACCTCAGGATGGCACACACTGGCGAGAAGAACCCAAGAATTGCAAACTCTCCTTGAGTTCAGTTTAAGTTTGTGGAGTTTCTTCCGATGGCTCTGGCTGCTGGTGGCGGGCCTGGGCCCGTTGCAGGGCTTCTCGCACCACAGCAAAGCCCGTTCCCCCGGCGCTGAGCCGCGTGGCCACCACCTGGCGGGGCTCAATGGCCGTCAAAATGTCCGCCTCAAAGGCCGGGTGGAAGGTTTTCCAGCGCTCCAAGGGCAGATCCCGCAGCAGGATCCCCTCTGCCAAACAAATGCGCACAATCTGCCCCACCAAATCATGGGCTGTGCGAAAGGGGATCCCTTTGCGCACCAAGTAGTCGGCCACATCGGTGGCGTTGGAGAAATCTTCCTGCACAGCAGCCGCCATGCGCTCAGGTTGAAATTGGATCCCTTCCCGCAGCAGAAGGGTCATCGCCTCTAGGCAGGCTTTCAGGGTATCGACCGTGTCGAATAGTCCCTCTTTGTCTTCTTGGAGATCTTTGTTGTAGGCCAGCGGCAGCCCCTTCAAGGTGACCAACAAAGCCTGGAGATGGCCAAACACCCGCCCCGCCTTGCCGCGCACCAACTCCGGCACATCGGGATTTTTCTTCTGGGGCATGAGGCTGGAGCCGGTGGCACAGGCATCGGTGAGGGTGACAAAGCCGAACTCCTGGGAAGCCCAGAGGATCATCTCTTCCGAGAGGCGGCTGAGATGCACCAAAATCAAGCTGGCGGCAGCGTGGAACTCCACCAGGTAGTCCCGGTCGCTGACGGCATCCAAGCTGTTGGCGCTGATCCGCTCAAATCCCAGCAGATGGGCGGTGAGCTGCCGATCGATGGGCAGAGAAGTGCCGGCCAAAGCCCCGGATCCGAGGGGGCAGACATTCACCTCTTCCCGCACCCGCCCCAGCCGTTGCCAGTCTCGCCAGAACATTTCTTCATAGGCCAAGAGGTGGTGGGCCAAGCTAATCGGCTGAGCCCGTTGCAGATGGGTGTAGCCGGGCAGAATTGTCTCCAGATGCCGCTCGGCCAAGTCCAACAAAACTCCGCGCAGCTCCCAGAGGGCTTGACGAAGGTGATCGATCTGATCTCGCAGATAGAGACGCAGATCGGTGGCCACTTGGTCATTGCGGGAGCGCCCGGTATGCAGTTTTTTTCCCACTTCCCCCACCAAAGCCACCAAACGACGCTCGACGGCGTAGTGGACATCCTCTGCCTCTGGATCGGGCCGGAAGGTGCCGGCAGCCGCTTCCTGTTGGATCTGCTCCAATCCCCACCGGATCTGGTCGGCCTCTTGCTGGGTCAGGATGCCACAAGCGGCCAACATCTGCACATGAGCCAGGGATCCGGCCACATCGTAGGGCAGCAGGCGGATGTCGAAGCCGATGCTGGCGTTGAAGCGGGCGATGGCAGGGTGCAGGGATCCCTCGAAGCGTTGGCTCCAGGGGCGAGGGGTGGAAGTTACCGTCGGCTCAGACATCGGCTGGGAACTGGGAGAATGGGAAGAAAGACCCCGCTGCAGAAGAAAAAGCACAAAAACCAAATACCGACGGCCAAAACCCCGCCGGCTCAGGCCAACTGGATCCAGCTAGAGCAATGGCGACAAGGCTCTAGTGGGAGCTGGTGATGCTCTTGAGCATGTAGCCCGCCACGATCCCTATCAAAAGCGCCCAAATTTGGCCCGATTCCACAAAGCCATTCCAACCCTTGCGGATATCGCCCAGCACATCCTGTCGGAACACCTGCCCGACAATCATTTCCGTCTGGAAAGCCGCGGGAGCCGGCAAGTAAACCGAGGCGGTTTCAGACCCAGAAGGAGAGAAGTTCATGGTTGTACCTCAGGTGTAGATAACACAGTGCAGCCAACCTGGTAGCTCCACCAGCTAGAGCGTACCGCTCTGAAAGACCTACGAAACGCCAACAAACACTTCCACTCGCACCGGCGGCGCGGAGTGCTCAGCGTCTGCCGCGCTTCTGCTTTCTTCCTGCCTTAACGAACTATGGCTGGCAGCAGAGATCACCCCCACTGCCCCGCCAGAGGGATCTCCACAGGCGTGACTTCCCCGCAAGCTGCAGGTAGCCGCTCCTTGCTCTCTGAGAGAGCCACACAGACTAAAGCTGGAGCAGGCTTTAGCCCATGCAGAACGCATGCCAGAACTAACCAACTAGCCTAGTAGTCCGGCAAAACCACGTCAACCAACCCACCGTTGCTGCCCAGCCCAGTAGCGTTGAGTAGCTTGCTTGAGCTATTGTGAGCGTTGCGGCCTGCTGTCATTAACCCTGAGTTTGAACTTTTTTAGCTAGGCTGGCTCGGAGTCGGGCAACACCTTCAACACCACCAGCGTTGTGTCGTCCACGGGCTCAGGCCGCAGGGAAATCTCGTCCTGCAACAGGAGCTCTGGATCCTCGGGCAGCCATAGGGGAAGAGGGTGGGATCCCCGGCGGCCTCGGAAGGCATCCATCTGCTCAAACAAGCTCTCCAAGATGTCTTCGGGGGAGTCGTAGCGACGGGCAGCGTACTGGATGGCGTCCATCAGCCCAGAGGTTTCCAAGCGCTCGCCGCGGGTGTTGGCTGTCTCCGTGTAGCCATCGGTGTAGTACACCACCACATCCCCGGGTTGCAGTTGCACGCAGCTTTCCGAGTAGTGGCTGTTTTCTTCCAAGCCGATCAGCGCCCCCTCTGTGTCCAGGGGTTGAATTTCTCGGGTGCGGGCCTGCCACCACAGGGTGGGGTTGTGGGCCGCGTTGCTGAAGCAGAGGCGATGGGAGCGGGGATCGTACTCCGAATAAAACAGGCTGATGAAGCGATTGGAGTTTTCCAGGTCACTGTACATGGCCCGGTTCAGATGTTGCAGAACACGGGCCGGCGAATGGCGGTTGAGGGCCTCCGCCCGCACCATGGCGCGGGTCATGGTCATCAACAGGCCGGCGGGCACCCCTTTGCCCATCACATCCCCAATGACGATGGCCAAGCGAAAGCCTGCCGTTTCTTCAGATGAGTCGGATGTTTCCAGGCGTTCGCCGGGAATCTTGATGAAGTCATAGTAGTCGCCCCCCACTTTGCTGGCCACCCGGCAACGGGCTGCCAAGCGAATCCCCTTGACTTGAGGGCACTCCCGAGGTAGCAGTTGGGTCTGGATGTAAGAGCCAATCTCCATTTCTTTTTCCAGGGCCATCTTGCGGCGCAAGGCTGCCGTCAAGCGGTCATTTTCGATGGCCACCCCTGCCTGATCGGCGACCAAGCGCAACAGTTGTTGGCGACGTTCATCCCAGTGGTAGCCAGGCTGACGGCTGAAGACGTACAAGCGACCCTGGACAGAGTTGCGAATCAGCAGCGGCGTGCCGAAAAGGCGTACATCCGGCCCCAAGCTCTGGCGGAACCGTTCGTCCAAGAGGTGTTCAAGGGCAGGGATCTTAACAGACAGGGATCCCTCCGTTTTGAGAATGGGCTCTTGAGCCGAGAGGGTCTGGGTAATTTGCTCCATCTCAGCCCGAATCTGCTCGCGGTGATTGAGATCAGAGCAATGCAGTTGATCCAACTGGATGGTGCCGTTGGGATTGAACAAAACCAGGGCTCCGCCTTCGGCATCGGTCAGTTGGCTGGCCACAAAAGCCGTCAGCTCCAGGATCTGGTTCAAGTTGTTAAAAGAGCGCAGAGCAAAAGCCAGCCACGCCAGCAGATACTGCATCCGATGGTGTTCTCTCTCCAGTTCTGCCACCCGATCCGGCATTGCAGGGGCAGGCACAATGGCCGGCTTGACCTCCGGCAGCTCTCTATCATCGGACGCAACGGCACCTGAAGAGGTGGGATCCTCATCCTGGCCGGTCTGAGCTGAGCGCAAGTCCCCCGAATTGTCCGTGGGCGACAGCGACGGAGCATTGGGGGGGAGGGGATTTTTGCCCGAATCCTGGGCCAGCAAGGACTCTGACCACAAAGAATCTGACAGCCCGGCAGGGGGCTGCCCTAAAACGGCCTTTTGGGGGCTGTGATCATCCATCGGGAAGACTGGCGTTAATCCCTTGGAAACGTAACGAAACAGCTTAGCAAAAATATCACAAGCTTCATCACACTCATCCCTCACACCCAGCGATGCTGACGGGATCCCTGGCACAGCTCTCGGTAGAGCTGTTCCACCTGGCTGAGGTTGTGGCTGAGGGTATAGCGCTCCAGCACCCGCTGGCGGGCCTTCATCCCCAGCAGTTGGGTAAACTCCCGTTGATCCCGCAGCAAAGGCAACAGCGTTTGCAGCTCCGCCGTCACCCGTGTCGGATCCAGCGGGATCCCGGCTCCATCGGCCAAAACCTCGCCATCAGCGCCGACATCGGTGGCCACTGCTGCCAGCCCACAGGCCATCGCCTCCAACAGGGACAAAGAGAGCCCCTCGATTAAAGAGGGCAAAATAAACACATCGGCTCCTCGCAAGATCTCGATGCGTTGCTGCTCGTCGGCAATATAGCCCAGCCAGTGGATCCCATGTTGAAGGGTGTAGAAGGGCTTGAGGGTGTTGAGCAGCGGCCCATCCCCCACGATCAGCAGACCACACTTCTCCCCCATTTGGGCGTGTTTCCAAGCCTTGAGCAGGGCCTCCAGGTTTTTCTCCGGCGAAACCCGCCCCTGATAGACGAAGATCCGCTCCAGTCCCAACCGCTGTTTGAGGGTGGAGGGCCCAGGCGCGTACTTGTCCACATCCACACCATTGGGAATGACCACCACCTGCTGGGGGCTCACCCCCAGTTTGACCAAGATCTCCCGTTGCGTTTCCGAGAAGACGATGGTGCGGTGATAGTTGGCCAAACACGGGGCGTAGAGCTGGTAGGCCAAGTATTGGGTGCGAGAGGCGATGTTGCGCCGCCGCCGGTCGAAGGCCGGGTGGAAGGTGGCCACCAGCGGCTGGTTGAGCTCAGCACAGATCTCCGGCAGCACAAAGTCGATGGGAGAAATGGTCAAGGAGGCATGTACCAGATCCGGCTGCAATTCCTTGAGGGCCTGGGTGAGCAACCGCTTGGCGTTGGGGGCCGGGATCGTGTAAATCTGCGACTTGTACAGACAGGGGAGGGAAACGTCTCGACGATCCAGCTCCGCCCTCCAGCCTTCACCTCCAGGATCCAGAGCGGGCGATTGGCCGTCGTTGGTGAAGTGAAAAAAGCTAACCTGATGTCCCCGATCCAAAAGGCCGTTGGTCACCTCGCGGCTATAGGTGACGTTGCCACAGAAAGGTGTTTTTTTGCCTATCCAGGCGATGTGCATGGGCGGATCCCCGCGGAGCTGAAACGCTTAGCTGCAAAGGGAGTCTCGATTCTTAAACCTCTACAAGAGTAGCAGAGTTAGCTCCTGCCTTGGCCCGTCCCCTCGGAAGAGGATATCCAACCTCGCGCTGCGGCAGGATTTAGGGGGCCTCTCTGCCCAATAGGCTCCAGGTGTACAGCCCCGCCAGCCCCGCCAGAACAGACAGGGCCACAAACATCCAGGGAAGGCCAAGGCGGGCTTCTGCCAATCCCGTAAACACCAGCGGCAAACTGAGGGCAATGTTGGCGGCGTTGTTCTGGAGCCCAAAGATCTTGCCCCGCAGATGGTCAGGCGTTTCCTCTTGGATCAAGGTTTGCATCGGCACCGCCACCAGAGCCCCGCCACAGCCCAACAGGGCAATCCAGCCCAAGCTGGGCAGCAACCAGTGGGTCGTCCAGGAGAGGGCTGCCAGAGCCCCACAGAGCAGCAGGGATCCCAGCCCAATCCAGGCGCGGCGGCTCACCCGTCGGCCCGTATGGCCCACCCAAAAGGCGCCGATCCCCATGCCCAGGCCGGCAGCGGCCAACAACACTCCGAACTGATCTGGCTTCAGCTCTGCCATCACTTCGGCCATGCGCACCGCCAACACTGCCAGCGCCGCAAACAGCGAGTAGAGCACCACCACCTGCACCAAGGCAGCTCGGATCAGGGGCATCTGGCTGACATATTGCAGGCCCAAGCGGAGATCTTCCCAGAGGTGGGGGACTTCCCAACGCCGGGGCTCTAGCTTCTCGCGGGGTTGCAGCAGCAATAGCAGGGATCCCGCCAAGAGGTAGGCTCCCCCCACCAACAGCTCCGGCCCCACTTCCCAGCCCGGCAACCAATGGCGTACCCAACGATCTGCCAGGGTTAACAGCGGCTCCCCCACAGCAAACCCGACGATCAGCGAAGCCATCATCGTGGTGGTGTACAGGGAGTTGGCCGCCAGCAGCTCTCGCTTCGGCAGGATCAGGGGCAAAGTCGCCTGCTCGGCAGGAGCAAAAAACTGGGTCAGAACCGAGACGGCAAAGCTCACCAGCAACAGCCCCGCAAACCCCAAGGGGATCCCCGGCCAAAGGTCGCGCCCGGCACTGAGCCAGAGCAGCGGCGGCAACAGCAGCACCAGGATCCCGCGCCCCAGGTTGGAGAGCACCAACACCCCTTTTTTCAGCCAGCGATCCACAAATACCCCTGCCAGGCTGCCCAATAGCATCGCCGGCAGCGTAAAAGCCAGCATGATGGCCGAGACCCAACCGCTGATGGAAGCCCCTTCCGGCTGAAATTCGCGGGCAACCAACCCAATCAGCAGCACCAACAACACCTTGTCCGCCAACTGGGAACACGCCTGCCCCATCCACAGCAGCAGGAAATTGCGCCGGCGCAGCACGGTTACAAAGTTGCTCAGGCCCGGCTCAGCCAGACCTTGATCTTCCTCTTCCTTTTGCCCTTTTTCGGGATCCTCAGGAGGTGGCTCCGGCAGGGGATCCCCAGGAGAACACTCCGGCGAGCTGAGGGCGGGGCTTGCTGTCGGCTCAGGCAAGAGAGCTTCTGACTTCAGACCCCAAGTTGGCGTTGACGCAGGTGGGGGATTCTGGAGAGGGGAACTGGGGTGGCAGATCCCTGCCCCTCCCTCCGGCCAGCCCCATCGTTGCTCCAAAGTCATCATGCTCCCCAGGTGACCTGCCCATTTCCCCGACGTCGGCCCCACAACAGAATGGGATCCCGTCAGCAAACAAAAGTGGAAATGGGGTGCCCCGATCTTATCTTGGCCCGCCTTCCAATCCACCAACCCAAATCTTGGGAATCGGCAGGCCTAGCTTCCTGCGGCAGACAAGGAGCGCAAGGGATCCGGGATCGACTCGCTGGGAGCCACAAAGCTGCCCTTCTCTACAAAGGTTAAGCGCAGGCTCAGCCAACGAATAAAATCCGCGTTGGTGGATACCACTGCCCCCAGGGGCTCCTTCAACTTGTCCCGCAGGGGCTTTAACTCTGGAGCTTCCATGAAGGCCGGCTGGGGCACCCAGAAGAAATCGACAGGGCAATGGCGCTCCTCGCAGTATCGACGACGCTCCTCCAGCACCTCTTCCAGAGGCTCAGAACGTAAGAAAGACAGGCTGGCAACGACAAAATGATAGGTAGTCGGTTCGGCAGCAGACATAAGATTGCTGTGGAACTGTGTTGAGAATAAAGGCTAGAGCCGGGCGTCCACCGCTCCTTGCAGATCCTCTCCCTCAGAGAGAGGCAGATTTGAGCAGATGCGGAGCCGGATCGCGGGAGCTACACAGCGGCTGACAGTCTTCCAACTGCCGGAGAACGGGTAGCCGCGCCATGACTTCCTCAGGGGGCATGGAATGTTCTGAAGCCTGCTTGAGGGTAGGTAGAGCCTGAGCTGCCCATTCCCGAGCCCAGGAAGCGGACTCAGGAGTTTCCTTCTCCTCCAACAGCTCTTGGCAAAGGGCAGTTGAGCGTTCCAAGTCACCACTGCCCTGATATGCCATGATCAGAGCTACACGAGCCAAAACGCATTCTTCCGGATCTGCCCTCGAGCCATTGCGCTCGCTCAGGCGGCGGGACAAACTCTCTTGTCTCTCTTGGATGGAACAGCAGTAGCAGAAGGACTCGAGAAGGTTGATCGCCTCCAGGTAGCGCTCCTGCTTGAGAGCAGTAATGCCGGCGCGGAGGGATCCATGGGGGTGGGACATGAGCCTAAGTACAAGAAAAAGATCTTAGACGGACTTGCACCCAAGGGTTATCCAGTTAGTGGCCCGTCTTCTCATCCAAGGTTTCGTGTCTAAAACTACTATACACCCTCTGGACAAGTGACCGCCGATTTACTCTTCCTCTTAAGCTTGTGGAAGGGGCGCTCAACCTTTACGGGCTAGGGTGTAGGTGCTGACATAGTGAGTTTCTCGGCGCAGCACCGCACAGCCTGCCTGTTGCAGGCGCACCCCCAGATCGTCGTGGATGTAGTCGCGGTAGTAGGGTTCGTGGAAGGTTTGCATAAAGGCTTCCATCGTCTCCTTCAGCTCTGGCGAATCCAGCAGTTGCACCGAGTCGCAGATGACCACCACGCCCCCTGGCTTCACCACCCGACTCATCTCGTTGATGACATTTTGTCTGGCCGGGCCAGGCAGCTCATGAAAGAGAAAAACGCTGATAACGGCATCGAAGGTGGCGTCGGCATAGGGCATGGCCTCGGCGTTGGCGCGGATAAGCTGGGGCAGCTCCCCCGGCAGCTCCTGCAACAGTCGGTTGGCCTTGCGCAGATAGGCGGGGGAAAGATCCAGGCCATACAAAGCTGCTTTGGGCAGGGATCCCCGCAGCAAGCGCAGCATCCGCCCCGTGCCACAGGCTACATCGAGGATGTGGGGGCTGACCAAGGTGGGATCCAAGGCATCTTTGAGCAGGCGAATCACCCGACGGCGCATCGCGTCCGCTGTGCCCCCAAACAGCAGCTCCACCTGCAGGTCATAAAGCTCAGCCGAGCTGTCGCTCAGATAGCCGTTGGTTTGGTAATGGAAATTTTGCAGGTAGTATTTCGGATAGCCCTCGGTGGAGATGTCTTGAGAAAACTCTTGGTAACGCTTGCTGTGAACCCGCCGAGTAATTTGCGGCAAATCCAACCACACCTGTGGGTAATAGCGGGCAAAGTCCAGCCAGGGGTTGTCGAACAGGAGCGCGTGCGGGTAGTACCCTGCCTCAGCATCTTGCCAGTCCGCTTGCAGGAGTTGTTCGTAACGGGCCCGCAACACCTGTAGCGTGTCAGCGCTCACCCGCACCTTGGCCCGCGGCGGCGGGGTCCTCCCGGAGGAGAAGCTTTGCAGATCCCTGAGCACGGAGAGCATCAGATCTGAAGCTTGGGTGGAGAGCGCTTTGTGGGCAAAGCCGAAGATGTTTTTGCCCCACTGAAAAGCGCGGTAGGCAGCTTCTCCGACTGGAGATGGGATCGGCAGCGACAGCTCAGGACTTAGTTGTAGGCTCATAACCCTGCAAGGTGCGAATGAAGAATGAAGGCTTAACGTTTGTTTACACTTAATTATAGCAAGGCGGCCGCGCCGAGCTGGCAGCCACTGGGATCAGGGGAAACCTGGCGGAAGGGGATTCGTAGGCACGCTCCATCTGGCCGAACAGGAGAGTACTCTAGTGGTGTCCTAGAAAAATTTCCCCGCTCGCCTCATGGGCTGGAGGAAAGGGCCGATCAGGTCGAGTCAATGGGAAGAGGGAGCGCCTCAGCATGACAACCAAGACGGTGTTGGTCATTGACGATAGCATCATGATTCGCAAGATGGTGGCCAGCATCTTGGCCGATCAGTTCCAAGTGGTGGAGGCCAAAGACGGGTTGACAGGGCTGGAAGCGGCCAAAAAACATCACCCCGACCTGATCCTGCTGGATTTTGTCATGCCCAAGATGGATGGCTATGACACGTTGCAGGCTATTCGCCGCGAAGACAGTTTGAAAAATACCCCCATCATCATGATGTCGGGGATGAAGGAGCAGGTGACGGCCCGCATCCCTGAGCCTTTTGTCGATTTCGACTTTATCGAAAAACCGTTTGAGGCGGAGGCTCTCCTTGCACAAATTCAAAAGGCTCTGCAAGTGGCCCCCGTAGCTGCCCCGGAGGCTGGAGGGGAAACCAA
Organism: Thermostichus sp. MS-CIW-30; assembly: GCF_054058015.1. Taxonomy (NCBI): domain Bacteria; kingdom Bacillati; phylum Cyanobacteriota; class Cyanophyceae; order Thermostichales; family Thermostichaceae; genus Thermostichus; species Thermostichus sp. MS-CIW-30. The sequence continues at coordinate 28,394 of NZ_JBSRZW010000018.1, read as the reverse complement.
CACCCAATTGCTCTTGAACAAGCTCACTGCTATCGAGACGCTGCTGATTCAAGGCACGGAAAACCTGATCCAGCGGGAGGTGGTGACGCGGCTTTCCAGCCTCAGCCAGCGTCTAGACCGTCAGGAATCCCACAGCGCTAACCTGGAAGAACAAATCCGTAAGCTCGCCGGCGAAGTGGAACGGCATAGCCAAGGCTTGGCCTTGATCGTCAAGGAGCTGCGGCACATCCGTAAGTTGTTGGGGGGATCCTGATGTCTGAGAGGGTTTTTGAGCGAGCTTATCGACACCTAGATGCGGTGACGGCTCTATTTGTAGCCGTGCTGCTGATTTCCAACATCGCCTCGACCAAGATCGTTCTTCTGGGGCCCTTTACCTTTGACGGGGGCACCATTCTCTTCCCCCTCAGCTATATCTTTGGCGACATCCTCACGGAGGTCTATGGCTATGCCCGCTCGCGACGGGTGATCTGGCTGGGATTTCTCTCGGCGGCCCTCATGTCGGTAACGTTCATGATCGTGGGATCCCTGCCGGCCGCCCCCGACTGGCCCTATCAAGAAGCCTACGACCAGATTCTGGGCCTGACGCCCCGCCTTGTGCTGGCCAGCTTAATCGCCTATTGGGGAGGCAGCTTTGCCAACGCCTATGTACTGGCCCGCATGAAGGTGTGGACGCGGGGACGGTGGCTGTGGACACGCACCATCGGCTCTACCCTGGTGGGCCAAGCGGTGGATACTGGACTGTTTGTCACCTTGGCCTTCTGGGGGGTGTTCCCCGGCCTGGGCAGCTTAATACTCTCCAACTATGTGTTCAAGTGTGCCGTTGAGGCGGCGTTCACGCCCCTGACCTATGCCATTACCGGCTGGCTAAAGCAGCAAGAACAAGAAGACTACTTCGATGTGGCAACCGACTTTAACCCCTTCCGCCTCCAGCCTGTGTCTAGATGAATCCATCAGCCGCCTCAACGGATCTGGCCTTGGGAGGGATCCTATTTTGGTATAGTCAGAGCGTCATCCTATTTATCCTGCTGCCATCCGGTGTTACCGGGAGCTTTTATCCAAGACAAGACTTTTGTGAGGGATCCGAAAGATGATGCTCGTTTTCCAAATTGCTTTGTTGGTGTTGGTGCTTTACAGCTTGCTCTTGGTGGTGGCGGTGCCGGTGCTCTACAGCTCAGCCAGTGACTGGAGCCGGGCCAAGAATGTGATTTTGGTGGGATCCCTGCTCTGGGTGCTGATGGTGATCGGGGTGGGGGTGCTGAGTTTCCTCAAGTGAAGAAGCAGTAGAAGGGCAGGGGCATCTTGCCGTTACAATCGGCGCTGTGGGGGGCTGCACTGTGGGTATGGTGGCCCAAAGTTCTTGTTGAGATCTCTGCCAGAACTGCGTACTTGCGCACCCCGGTGAGCCCTAGGCTCTCTCGGTAGAGAGGATCCCATCCTCTACAATGGACGGCGAGATGGCGGTCTTGCCACTGGTTAGGTTGGCTGCAGGTTGCGTTGGCAAGCTTTGAGGGTGCTGAGGTGTTTCAACCAGCGGAGGTTTGGGTGTTGAGAGCAGTGATGAGAGCAGGGAAATGTTCGCAGGAACTTGGCCTTGCTCGGCGAGGAATGAGGCTGGCCTTGGCGGGCCTGTTGATGGGGAGCCTGGGATCCCTGGTGATGCCCCATTCTGCAGAGGCGCAGTCGGGTTTGGTGATCACCGGCAGTGAAGGGGTACCTGTCCTCAGCTATCGGCTCGATTTTGGCGGGGTTCGCAGTCGTTTGGATCGCTATCGCCTGACCATTCCCCCCCAGAATGTGGCGGTGGCAGAAGTGCAGATCAACGGGGACAGGAATTTCGATGGCCGCATCGATCCGGAAAGTGTCCGCCTGGAGGTAGAAGGCCGGCCTGTAGAGCTGGATCAAGTGTACTGGAACGAGGAGTTTCGCTCTCTAGAGGTGGTGGCCCGTCAACCCATTGCTGCCGGTCAGGAGATCCGTCTGGTGCTCTCCAATGTGCGCAACCCCTCGTCTGCCGGCATCTATCGGGTGGAGGCGCGGGTACGGGGGACGGAGCCTAACCCGCTCTTCCGCAATGTGGGCAACTGGCTGATTACCATTGAAGACCCAGAGCGGATTGGCTTCTGATCTATTGACCCGATGATCTGACCTACTGTTGATCTTTGCGGCGATCCTATAGGCACAGCCCTTTTGCGGGTCTGGGACAGCGACACCCAAGTTCCCGGCCAGTTGGGGTGGGATCCCTCTGCAAGTGTTTGTTCGCCGTGGTATGGGCTGCTGGAAAAAGCCGGAGTTCTGAGTTTTTCTAAGAATGGGGATTGTGCAAATCCGGCAAGTTTGGGTGGGGGAGTGTTTACCTTGTTGCTTGCTGACACCTGGTATCCCAATTGGTGGCAAGCTCTGATTTTGGGCATGGTGCAGGGGATCACCGAATTTCTGCCCATTAGCAGCACGGCTCATCTGCGGGTGTTTCCGGCTTTGGTGGGATGGCCGGATGCGGGCGCTTCTTTTACGGCGGTGATCCAGTTGGGCAGTTTGGGGGCGGTGCTGATCTACTTTGCCTCTGACCTGCGCCAGTTGCTCCTCGGCTCCTGGAAAGCCTGGCGAGAACGAGATTTTCAGCAGGAGCCTTGGCGGCTGTCGGTCGGGATCTTGGTGGGAACAGTGCCAATTGTGGTTGCCGGCTGGGCCATCAAGGCCATTTGGGGATCCCCGCCCCGCCAGTTGTGGGTGATCGCCACTGCAGCCATTGGCTTGGCTTTGTTGTTGGGCTGGGCAGAGCAAACGGGCAAACGCCAACGAGACCTTCACAGCTTGGGCATTGGGGATGGGATCTGGGTGGGGCTGGCCCAAGCTTTGTCCCTGATCCCTGGGGTGTCGCGCTCCGGCTCGACGCTGACGGCAGGGCTGTTTCTCCATTTGCAGCGCTCGGCTGCCGCCCGTTACTCCTTCTTGCTGGGGATCCCGGCATTATTTTTGGCGGGGGTTGTGGAGTTTATCTCCGAGTTCGAGGCAGAGGCCCTGCTGCCGCAGGGGTTGGGCACTCTTTCTGCTTTTGTCTTTTCCTATCTCTCTATCGATTGGCTGATTCAGTTTTTGCAGCGCAGCAGCACTTGGCTGTTCATCTTTTATCGGATTGGCTTTGGCTTGTTTATTATCTTGGGTTTAGCGCTGGGGTTTCTAAGGCCCTAATCAAGCTCAGTCAACTACAATCCACGGGGATCCCTGAGGTGGTCACTCCTTTCTGGCTGCTTTTCCCACTGAGAAGATTGGCAAAATGGGATCCCTGCCTGAGGAGGTGGAGGCTCAGATTCGGTCTTTATCGGTGGAGCGCTTGGAAGAGCTGGGTCTAGCCTTGCTGGAGTTCCAGTCGTTGATTGACCTCACCACCTGGCTTGATGGATTCAGCCATTAAAGGTTCTCCCCTTCAAAAAAGGGCTCCGTATCATACGCTGACGAATCTAAAGATTGAGCCCGTGTGTTGCAGCGCACTTGCACTTTGTTGAAGCAGATGTTAGTTTCTGCTTGAGCATCAGGCTGCAAATCCAGTCTTGCTCTTGTCGGGTGATGAACGGTAGATCCTCCTGAGAGAGTTCCTTCTAGGGATCCCTGCCCTAATTTTGTGTTGCTTGTAGCTCCAATAGAAGGATTGCCGGATCCCTGTGGGGGTCACTTGTGCCACTTGAACTGCTAGAACCAAGGCGATTATGAACGGCCTCAGGATACTGCTTATGTTGATGCTCTCTTCTGTGTTGGTGTTGCTGTGTGGGTGCAGTGGCGGGGGAGGTTCTACCCCCAGTGCAGAAGAAGAGCCCAATCCTGATCCCACTACTGGATTTGTGCCAGAAAATCCGGGTGAGGATCCCTCTCCAGATATGATCCCGGTCGATGAACTGGATCGGTTATTCCCCAATTTGCCACCGGATCCTGGAGAAGAAGGGAAGCAAACTTTGGAGGGGATTGATGCCGATGGAGATGGCGTGCGTGATGATGTGCAGCGCTGGATTTACCGCCGGTATCCCAATGATGAGCTGAAGCGGAAGGCCATGCTGCGATACGCCAAAGCTTTACAGGCAAGCATCGTGAATGTTGACAGGGATAGTCGAGACCAGGTGCGTGCAAGAGTGCTTGATGGTTTCCGAGCAATTCGATGTGCGCGGTTAGCATTTGGCGGGGCAAATGAATTCGACCTGATTGATGAAGTTGCTGAAGCAAGAAGGGAAGTGCAATTTCAAATGCTTAACACCCAGGAAAGAGTTATTGCAGATTTAACTGTTGATGCCAAGTTCTCTGGACAAGTCGTTGGCGCAGAAGAATGGACATGTACTGACCCAATTCGCTAGATTAGTGAGGATAAATGGATGTTCGGTCGAAATACTGTTCGTCTTGTTGTTTTATTGTGCTGTTGCCTGTCTGTACTGATTCTCAAGTCTTGCTCATTACCAAACAGACCAAATATTCACTCAGTTATTTCTCCCAATTTCAGCTTCAATACCGCTGCACTTGTCCTCAAGTCTAAAATTTACTATATTAACGGACTGGCAACTGAAATACGTGACGCTGAGGATAATCGTGATAGAATCATTGCTGCCATTGGAGGAAATGAAGAGAATGTATTGATCCGACTCAAAGACAATATTGGGTTCGAGCAAGACATCGCAAACTATCGGCTTGCTTACAGCATGGCTTTGGGAGGAATAACTGCGTCTGGAAATGTAACTCAAGCAGCAGACAACCCAACCTTTCAAATCGTTGCATCCATTGCACTCAAGATTCGGGAAGCACTGCCAGAACTGTCAGACCCTCAAGCGTGGCAATATGCTCGTGTTCTTCTAAAAGCCCCAAATGCAAATGATATTCTAAGGCCACTATTGCAAAGGTTTAATGTCCAAGAAACTCTAATTAATCTTCTTGGTCAAACAATGCAGAAAAAAATGAATGGCCAGGCTATTCAGAGTGGTTCCGCAGAATCGGTGCATTTGAAGATGGGGTGATGCTGCTGAAAGGCACTCGGAGCTTTGATGCAGGGGTTGGAACCCGGAATGTGGGGGTTTTGAACAAAGTGAATGCCCAGGGCCAAGTCTCGACGTTTGTGGATGATCTCCCATTTGGGGCCTTCGGAAGAGGAACTGCAGAATACCTATCCAACCTCGTTCAGGTGGGCAATAGCGTCGTTTTCACCCGGTATAGCTTCCCGGTGATTATGGCTCGGCAAAGTTGGGATTGGCTGCGTTCCTGTTGTGGTCAGGAGTTGCTGCAGGTGGATGCCACAGGGCAAACCACTCAGGTGATGGATTTGAGTGCTTTTTTCCCGCCTGGGTTTTCGCTTATCTCGGATAACTCCGCAACCAAGCTCGTCGGGCAGGAGTATTATTTTCTGGCCAATAACCAAGGGAATCCGAGTATTCTCAAGGCCAATCCCAGTCAGGGGCTAGCGGTAGTGGTGGATGGGCGGGTGATACGAGAACAAAATGGTGGAGATTCTGTACCCATCCGGGATATTGACCTACAAGGAGCCAACTTAGTGGCTTTGTTGGGGCAGAGTCGTCTTTTGGAAGATGCAGAAGGGTCTTGGCGCAGTGGGTTGGCACGGGTGTCCCCTCAGGGATCCCTGAGTCCGATTTTCCGGATCCCGCAGGATTTTAGCTTGCAGCCGGAGAAGATAGTGGTGGAGGATGCGGGCTTTGGTTTGGTGGCCTGTCCAAGGCTTTCGAGTAACCAGCCAGAATTCTATTCCTGTGCCCTTTACCGGGTGACCCCTAGTGGAGGGTAGGAGCAAGCAGGAAGGCTTGGGCTATGACTTAGAGTATTTATTCACCCGCCTGCGACACGGTATGGACAACTTGCTCCTGTTGAAGAGCTTGCAGCACCTGGGGCAAATGCTCCGCCAGCCGTGCCGGATCCACTCCCGTTAGGCCGCGTTCCCGTGCCAGATGGACAGCCGCCTGAGCATGCCACCACACCCCTGCACAGGCGCAACTGAGCAAGGCGGGAGCGTCCAAAGGTTGATCGGCTTGAGCTCTTCTTCGCGCCACTAGGCCCCCGATCAAACCGGTCAAGACATCGCCACTGCCACCCCGGGCCAAAGCCGGCGTGCTCTCCGGATTCACCCAGCATTCCCCAGTGGGAGAGGCGATCACCGTCCGCGCCCCCTTCAAAACCACTACAGCTCCACTCTGGGCTGCTGCTCTTTGGGCCGCCTCAAGGCGATCCTGGAGCGGGATCCCTGGAAAGAGCCGCCGAAATTCCCCCAGGTGGGGGGTGAGAATGGCTTGGATCCCTTTTTCTCGTAAGCGCTCTACCCCCATCTCAGCGAGAGCATTGAGGCCATCCGCATCGATCACCCAGGGGATCCCGGCCCAATCCCGCAGCAGGATCTCCAGCAGCGGTAAGCGGGTTTCTCCCAAGCCCGGCCCCACGGCCACCGCCTGAAAGGGTTTCAAGGACTTCGTCCCGCTGTCGCGATCAGCCACCGGCGGCAGAGAAGGGATCCCCTCCCAGGCATAGACCAAGACTTCCGGCAGGACGCTGTGGATCACTCCTTTCAACTCCGCCGGCACCGCCATCGTCACCATACCCACCCCGCTGGCGCGGGATCCCAGCCCCGCCAACACCGCTGCTCCGGCATAGGCTGCCGAGCCTGCCACCAACAACAGGGATCCCTGGCAGTATTTGTGGGTATCCAAAGGGGGATCCGCAGGAAAGTGCTGCCAAGGCCGCAGCAACAACCGGGGAACCTCATCCTCTGGGCAGGCCCAAGCGGGGATCCCAAAATCAACGCGATGTAACCGTCCTACCCAAGGCAGAGCTGCTTCCTGCCACAGCCCCCGTTTCCAAAGGCCAAGGGTATAGGTATGGCTGGCGCGAATGCAGCAGCCCCAGACTTCCCCGGTTTGGTCGTTGAGGCCAGACGGCAAATCCAGGCTAAGGATGGGGATCCCACTGCCATTGGCCCACCCCACCGCCCCCGCCCAAGGCTCCCCCAAGGGTCGGTTCAAACCGATCCCAAACAGGGCATCGATGAGCAAATCGCAATCGGCCAGCTCCTCAAGCTGCCCCACAAACTCCGCCCCCAGCGCCTTGAGATAGCGGGCGTGGTCTGCCGTCAGGGGTTTGAGATCCGGCTTGCCCAGCCACACCTTCACCGACTTTTGGGCCAGCCACAGCTCCCGCCCGACCACCAACCCATCCCCACCGTTGTGCCCTGTCCCGCAGAGGATGCCAATGCGCTGGGCTTGCGGAAAATCCCTCTGCAGCTGGGCAAAAACGGCCAGCCCCACCTTCTCCATCAGAGCGGCAACGGGCATGCCGGCAGAGAAGATCTGCCCCTCAAGGCACTGCATCTGCGCGGAACTGACCAGGCTGATGGCCGGATCGAACTGGCAACGAGAACCCATATCGCTACGCAACGCTGTTGCAACCGGCGGCATTGCTGAGGGGAGATGGCTCATGGCTAAGTTGCGCTAATTGAGCTTAGCTCTATCACATTCCCATCCGGATCCCGGACGAACACTGCCGCTCGCCCGGAAGCGCTCGGTTGCACCTCATACCCTTCCTGCCGCAGGCGAGCCTTCACCGCTTCCAAGTCATCTACCCCCAGCGCCACATGGGGATTACGCCCCCACTTTGAGGATCCCGTTCCGCTTCGCTGCCGTGGATCCATCGGCTCCTCGGCCACGATTAAATGAATTTGGGAGGAACCCACTTGATACCAAGCGCCGGGAAAGTTAAACGCAAAGCGTTCCGCCTTGGGGAGCCCGAGCACTGTCCCGTAAAAATGTTCGGCTCTGGCCAGATCGCTTACCCAAAGGGCGGTGTGCAGGTGATGATAGGTTGGCTTTTGGGGGGCAGTCATTGTCTTGTTGGGAAATCTTGACCGTGGGGCTTTGCAAGGCCGACGCGAACATCAATATTTTCTCCGAACGGCAAGCCAAACCCGTAAGCTAAGGTGGAGCTAGCGCACCCGCGACAACCGTATCTTTGTTTTCGCACAGGGGTTGACCTATGGGATCCCGCACCAAGTTTTTCGGCACGGTCTTGGCCATGCTGGCCGTGAACAGCATCTACATGCAGTTGCAGCAGCTTTCCCTGAGGCTGGAGGAAAGGGATCCCGCCCCCTCTGAGCAGTCTTCTCCAGAGCCTCAAAGCAGCAAGGGCTCCGTCCCGCCAACGCGAACGGAACGGCTGGATCCCTGGCACCGTGTTGCCCAAGTCTTGCAGGGTCTGTGGCCCGGCGATGCGAGCTTGAAAGGACTCCGTTCCGCCAACGCGAACGGGATCCTGTCGCCAGAGTCCACGTCCCCCCTGGAGCCTTGAGTGCCAAGCTGAGAGGGGATATAACGCTTTGCAAAGGGGATCAAACCCCGTACCATAGAGGAGCAGGTTTCTCCGTTTCTCTGTTTTCAATCCCCAGGACTCACCATGGTGCAGCCGTCAGCGACCTCTGGGCAAAAGCCGATTGTGATCGCCCCTTCCATCCTTTCAGCCGATTTCAGCCGCTTGGGGGAGGAAGTACGGGCAGTGGATGAGGCGGGGGCCGACTGGATCCATGTGGATGTCATGGATGGCCGCTTTGTGCCCAATATCACCATCGGCCCGTTGGTGGTGGAAGCGCTGCGCCCGGTGACGGCTAAGCCCCTGGACGTCCACCTGATGATTGTAGAGCCGGAGAACTATGTGGCGGATTTTGCCAAAGCAGGGGCCGATATCATTTCCGTGCACGCAGAGTCCAGCTCCACCATCCACCTGCATCGCACCCTCAGCCAAATCAAGGATCTGGGCAAGCAAGCGGGCGTGGTGCTCAATCCGGCCAGCCCCCTGGAGCTGATCCAATACGTGCTGGAGCTGGTGGATCTGGTGCTGATCATGAGCGTCAACCCCGGCTTTGGCGGCCAGAGCTTTATTCCAGCAGTGGTGCCCAAAATTCGCCAGTTACGGGCCATGTGTGATGAGCGCGGCCTGGATCCCTGGATCGAGGTGGATGGCGGCATCAAAGCCAGCAACGCTTGGCAGGTGATTGAAGCAGGAGCCAACGCCATTGTGGCCGGCTCGGCAGTGTTCAAAGCCAAAGACTATGCAGAAGCCATTCGCAGCATTCGCAACAGCCGCCGTCCCGAGCTGGTGACAGTTTAAGGTGACAGTTCATTTTGAAGGAAACTGCTCCCTTACTGAAATCCGGCTTGACCCCAGCGCTGCGCTGAGCCAACTCCTCACGTGCCTTTAGCGCAAAGCAGCAGCCCCTTTCTGGGCAGCGTAAGGCCCCGTCCCGCTGTTGACGGCAGTTGTGCCCAGGCAATGGGGAGGCACATCGACGGAGGGGGGGATGATCGGCTGGGGCAAAGTGGGGCTGAAAAAAGTCTGACAAAAAGGCACGCGGTTGCGCCGAATATCGGCAAGGTAGGGGGGAGGAATGGTGCCCAGATAGGCGCCCAGCACCTGCTGCTCGGGATCCTCTGGCAGTATTTGGTAATGCAACATCAGGCGATTATCGGGAAACCAGGCGCGGATAAGCCTTTGCAGGGCCTTCAAGTTGAAGCCCGGCTCTTCAGGGTTGCGAATCAGGTGCATTCCCGCCAGGCGCCCGCCGACAAAATAGGCTTGCACATAAAACCCACGGGCATAGATGGGGGGCTCCAAGGAGTTCTGAGATGAAGGGGAATCGGGCAGGTAAAGGGCTTCACCCCCAGGACGCAGTTGCCAGCGGCTCCAACGGGGATCCTCCCGCTCGCTGGAAATGGTCTCCCAATTGTTGGCGCGGGCGTAGCTCAAGAAGCGCTCCTCGACCATGCCCAGATAGAGCATTTCCATTTGCAAGGGCAGCCGGGCCCGGGTTTGCAACAGGGGCAGAGTGCGCACTTCTCCCTGCTTGAGCACCAAGGTCTCCCCCCGCGCCGAGCAAGGGACACCTATGAGCATAGCCATCAGCAACCCTGTTCCAATTGCCCGTCCAATCTGGCTGAGGCCGCGCCTTGCGAACAACTCTAGCCGGAGAGGTAAAAACTGCGCCACTGGCTGCGGCTGTGGCCCATTGACCCTCAAAACCGTCGAAGCAGGAATGTAGGATGAGATCAGCACAGCAAAAAAGCAGGGTAGCAGGTAACCGATCCTAACCCAAAGAGACAAGGTTCTTCGAGAATCTTAATCTGGTCTCTGAGGAAAGTTGCTTGCCAGTCTGCCCTGCCGATGGTTTGGGTAGCGAATGCGCATTACCCTCGAGAATGGCATTCCCGCTGCAGCAGCTTCCGACCGGACAGAATGGCCGGGATTGATCGTCATTGCCGGCCCCACGGCCACCGGGAAATCTCGACAGGCACTGCTTTTGGCCCAACGGCTGGGATCCCCGTTGTTGAATGCGGACTCTCGCCAGGTCTACCGCGAGTTCGACATCGGCACAGCCAAGCCTACCCCTGCTGAGCGGGCTCTCTGGCCCCACGAGCTGATTGACTTTGTGGATCCCCGCCACACCTACACGGTGGCCGAGTTCCAACAGGCGGCCCAAACCCGCATCGCCGAGGCCCATCGGCAGGGACAGACTCCCATCTTGGTGGGGGGCACCGGTCTCTACATCCAATCGGTGACTGCTGGCCTAGGGATCCCTGCGGTACCTCCGCAGCCCCAACTGAGAACACAACTGGAAACTTGGCCCCCTGAGATCCGCTACGCCTGGCTGCAGCAGTTGGATCCCGTTGCCGCCCAGCACATTCATCCCCATGACGCAGTGCGCACGCTGCGTGCTTTGGAGATCGTTTACACCACCGGGAAGCCGGCTTCCAGCCTACGGCAGGCCCATCCCCCCCACTACCCCATCTTGATCCTGGGGCTGCGCTGCCCAATGCCCCGTTTGGAACAACGCATTGCCCGGCGCACGGCAGAGATGATGGAGCGGGGGTGGATCGAGGAGGTGAAAACCCTGCGGGAGCGCTACGGGCCAGACTTACCCCTCTTGCAGACCTTGGGCTATGCGGAGATCGGCGCTTACCTGGAGGGGCGGATCCCGGAAGCCGAGCTGCAGCCCCTGATTGTGCGGCGCACCCGCCAATTTGCCAAGCGGCAGATGACCTGGTTCCGGGCCCTGCCAGGGATCCAGTGGCTGGACTGCGAAGCTGAGGATTTGCCGGAGCAGATCTGGAAGCAGGTCAAGGCTTGGATGGCAGCTCCGACCACTGTTGAAACCAGTCCCGCCGCCGCTGAGCATCGGCTTTTCGATCCGTAAGGATCTCCAACACCCGCACCCGTTGGGCAGGTAAGGGATCCAAAGCTTGGGCCAGCTCCTGCCAGCTTTCCACCCGCCGGTGGGGAATGCCGTGGGCTTGGCAGAGGAGGGCAAGATCCACCGACTGGGGAGTAGCAAAGTAGGGCTCAAAGGGCGGATCTGGCCCTTGACGGCCCACTTCAGCAATGGGCAGCAGCTCGAAAATCCCACCCCCCTGGTTGTTGATGAGGAGAATGGTCAGGGATCCCTGCAGGTGAGGGCCAAGCCGCAGGCCGCCGCAGTCGTGCAAAAAGGCCAGATCCCCGGTTAGCAACACCGTCGGGCGCTGCCGGTGGGCCACCCCGAAGGCGGTAGAGAGAAGGCCATCGATGCCGTTGGTGCCGCGGTTGAAGTAGGGCCGGATGCGGCGGTCGTTGGGGGGCCAAAACCACTCCACATCCCGCACCGGCGTGCTGTTGGCAATAAACAGCGGAGTCTCTGGGGGCAAGTGGTGGGCCAGCCACCAGGCAACCTTGCCTTCAAACCACTCCGATAGGTCAGTCATGGCCTGGTCTAGGGCAGCACGGATTTGCGCTTCCGCTGTCAGCCAGCCCTGCAGAAAAGTTGTTCGCTTGGCCGGCGCTTCCGGGATCCCGGCGACCCACTCCTCTACGGCGAAAGGCAAGTGGGTGGTGGGGTTGTGCAGGGGATCCCCATTCTCAGGGCGGGGATCCAACCGCCAAACGCGGGGAGCAACCTTGGCCAGGGTTTGCCGCAGCGCTTTGCTGGTGGGCAGGGATCCCAGTTGGATGACTTGCTGCGGCCAAAGCTGGGGATCATCCCGCTGCAGGATGAGGTCGTAGGTGGTGATGAGATAGGGGTTGAGGGAAGCGTAGTTCCGCAGGGGAGAAAGCCCCTCCGCCAGCACCGGCCAGCCCAAAGCCGTCGCCAAACGGGCCACTGCCTCCACATAGCGCTGGGGATCCAGCGGTTGAGCCGGCCCCGCCAAGATCACCCCCCGCTCACAGCCGCGCCACTCCTGCCAAAAAGAAGCTGTCTCCGTCTGCAGAGGGCTCCGCACCGCCTGGAAGGAAGAGCCGGTGCATGGCGGAACAACTCCACGAAAAAAGGTCTTCTCAAACTCCGGATCTTCCTGCAAATGAATCAAAGGCGCAGTGCTGCCGTCAGCAATGGGAGCCAGGGGATCCCGGAAGGGCACATTCAAATGCACAGGGCCGGGGAAGGGGTAAAGGGTGCGCTCCCAGGCGTGCACTAGGGTTTGGCGCAGGTAGGCCAGGGCTTCTGGAGCCGCGCTGGGCACGGCCAATTCCGCCTGCCAGTTGGGGTAATGGCCGTAGAGCTTCACTTGGTCAATTGCTTGGCCGGCGCGACAGTGGCGCAGCTCTGGAGGCCGATCCGCCGTCAGGATCAACAGGGGAAAGCCACTTTCGGCTGCCTCAAGGAGAGCCGGGAAAAAGTGGGCGGCAGCACTGCCAGAAGTACACACCAGGGGGATGGGCTGCCGGGTTTGCTGGGCCAACCCCAGAGCAAAAAAGGCTGCCGACCGCTCATCCAGCACGGGAATTGCCTCGATGTCGGGGTGCTGGGCCAGCGCGTAGGTCAGGGGTGCTGAGCGGGATCCCGGACACACCACCGCCAAACGGCAACCCAGCCGACTCAAGGTTTCGGCCAATAGGGATCCCCAGAGGGTGTTGAGGTTGCGCCAGTCCAGCCGCCTCGGCAGGACAAAGTTTTCACCGGTCACATTTCAGCAGTCAGAGTGGAGACAAGGTGTTGAGATCGAATCGGGATCCCGGCGGCAAAAAGTGAATGCGGGCATTGTGCAGCCGAAAATACTCATCCGCCGCCGCCTCCTGAACGGTCGAGTACAGTTGCGTCCCGTCCACAATTGTCACTGTGCCCAAGCCGATCACCTCCATCACATCGTCGGCCTGGATCACCACCGCCGTATTCTCATCAATGCCGATGCCCAGACATTGGGGGTAGTGGGCCACCGCCGTAACCAGCCGCACCAGGCGATTGCGCTGATGGAAATGTTGATCGATGATGACGCGAGGCAAAAGGCCCAAGCCCGTCTTCACCGTTACAATTGCCGGCGTGGGCGGTTCTCCGCTGTAGCCGCGGGAGATCATCTGCTGCCCCAACGCAGAAGCTCCGGCGCTGGTTCCGGCAATCACCGTCTGCCCCCGCTGCCACTGCTGTCGAATGGCCTCCATCAGCTCGCTGTGGGCCAGCACCTCTGCCAGCCGCTCCTGATCCCCACCCGTGAAGTAGATGCCGGTGGAGAAGCGAATTTTCTCGACGTTATCGGGATCCCTTGCCTCCATCGGGCTGCGGATATCCAGAACTTGGAGGCTGGCTGCCCCCATCTGCTGAAAAATGTTGGCGTAGATCTCCCCCAGCACCGCCGGGATCCCAGAAGCCGCGGGCACGATGGTGATGTGGGCAGACTTTCCCCCCGCTCGGCGGAAGAACTCCCAAAGGATGTGGCGCTCATTTTCCTTATCCTCTGCTCCCCCGACGGCGATGATGTCGGAACGGGCGGTGATGGGATCCTTCACGGTAGAGCGGCTCAGGGGTTGGGCGTCGTTTGTCGGCGTGGAAGGAACTCCGTTCCACTCCAGCTCACGGTGGGCAGCAGAAACATCAGGCAAATGGGGCATGGAGCGCGAGGAAGATTAAAATGGGCACATTTCACTTTCACTATGCTACGGCTTGGAATTCGGTTTGGCGCAGCTCAATTCCAGATTTCACGGAAGAGTCAGGGGTTGGTTAGGGGTCTCGAAAGGGGGAATAATGTTCATAAGAACACCCCTCGTCTCGTCCTTCGGTTCACCCAGCAGGAGCATCCATGGCCAGAAAACCTGACGGATATCTTGTCCACATCATGCTGGAAGGTGGACAAACCATGCAGGTACGGGTCAAAGAAGCCAGAGAATACACCGAGCTGATCAACAACCTCATGGTGGGCGGCGAAGAGTTCATCACCTTGCCCAAGCAAATGGACAATGAGTACATGATCGTGCGTCCTCAACGGGTGTCCGGCGTGTCGGTGGAGGCAATCTACGCTTCCAGCGTTGGCATCGACCTATGAAATTGGGGATCCCTTGCCCAAAGAACGGAATAGCTGGGGATCCCAACACGAAACCCCCGCCACCAGAGCAGGGGCTGCCAGAGGGCTAGACCCTGAAGGGCCTAGAATCCATGGCGTTGGTAGGTCACCCTTGTGGAGGCAAGATCACCTTGTCGATCACGTGGATGACACCGTTGGAAGCTTCAATGTCGGCTGTTACCACATTGGCATCGTTGACCTTGACACCATCAGCCAAAGAGATTTCCACAGGGGATCCCTCGACCGTAACCACTTCCCCAGCTTCCAAAGAGGTGGAGAGAACTTTGCCGGGCACCACGTGGTAGGTGAGGATTTGGATCAATCGCTCACGGTTTTCCGGCAAGAGCAACTCCTCCAAAGTGCCTTCCGGCAGAGCTGCAAAAGCCTCATCGGTGGGAGCAAAGACGGTGAAGGGGCCTTCCCCAGAAAGCACTTCCACCAAGTCGGCAGCCTCCAAAGCTTGGATCAGGGTGGTGAAAGAGCCGGCCTCAGCAGCAACATCCACAATGGTTCTACTAGCAGCAGCGGTTTTCACGCTTTCAGAAGTCGCGCCCTGGCTGCTGGCATTGACCATAGGGGCTGCAACCAACGTGGTGGCCGAGGCAACGGCCAAAGAGAGAGTGAAGAGATTGCGAATCATATGCTGTAACCCTTCGTAAAGATTAGGTTTACATTCCTTAGAGACGTAGGGGAGCCTGTTCGAGTTCCTAAAAATCAAAAAAATCTTGGAAAAAGATACTCTCAACGTGCGAAACGTAATCTACGCAAGGATTTTGGGATTATGCTCCACTGCTTTTAGATTTGCAACAACAACTCCGGTACGTTTGCCAGCCAACCACAACGACCTGAAAAGGGATCCTTTCAAGCCGAGAAATCTATTACATTTATTTAATTTACATTTTCGTTGCAAGAGCCGGCAGCTTTGCTGTGCCGGGCAAAGGGGGTGAAGAGGCATTCAACAACTGCAGCTATTCTTCTTCGGGCTCGAAGTCTTCGTCGTAGTCGTCCCCGATCAAATCGTCGATATCGTCGATGTCTTCTTCCAAAATCATCTCAGGGACCTCAATGGGCTGCTCGATCAACCGGCCCTCTTTGCGCAACCAGTCAAGAATGGAGAGGCTGCTAGGAGAGGGCACCACCGTTGGCGGCTGATCGCGGGGCTCTTCGCGCAGAGAGGGATTGTGGTAGTACATGCCGTACGGAAAAAGGGCAGTTATCGACAAGGAATGAACTCGGCTTGGATTGATCTCCTCTCAACCGAGGGACGCGGGCTTTCCATCGATATATCCCTCAGTTTAGCCTATGCCTGCCACTCCTGCAAAAAGCGGCGCAGCACCCGATCCAGCTCAACAGCTCGCGCTGCCTTGAACAGCAGCCGATCCCCAGCTTGTACCTGATGCAGCAAGATTTCCAGCAGTTCGGATACCTCCTCGCAGCGTTCTGCCTGGGCTGCCGGTTTTTGGTCGAGCAGCGGTTGCATTTCTCCTTCGGGATCCAAGAGCAAGACCCGATCCAGCCCCAAAGGGGCAGCCGCCCGACCCACCTCCGCATAGAGCTGAGGTGCATGCTCTCCCAATTCCCGCATCGGGCCGAGAATGGCCCAGCGCCGTTTCCCCGGGGTTTGAGCCAATAGGTGCAGAGCCGCAATCATCGCTTCCGGCGAGGCGTTGTAGGTTTCGTCCCAGATTTCCACATCTCCTGCCAGCTTGAGATGGCGGTTGCGCCCCTCCAGAGGAGTAGGCAAAGCAATGGGTTCTCGGAGCCGCTCCCAATCCAGCCCCAAGCTGCACAGAGCAGCCAGCACCCCCATCCAGTTGAGGGCATGATGCCTTCCCGGCAAGGGCACCGGCAGCGTTAGGCCCTCCACAGTTACCGTTTGGGCTTGGGGATCCCATTCTCCCCGTAAGTCCCCCCGATCCAGACCATAGGTAAGGGTTTGTCCCGACCACAGGCTGGCGGCGGTAGACAACAGCAAGGGATCTTCTCCATTCAGCAGAGCCACCCCCTGCCCTAGCTCCTGCAGCAGCTCGCACTTGGCAGCAGCAATGGCCGCGCGGGATCCCAGTCTGCCGATGTGGGCGGTGCCAATATGGGTGATCAAGGCGTGGGTGGGTTGAGCCATCTGAGCCAGCCGGCGAATTTCTCCGGGGCCGCGCATGGCCATTTCCAGAACCACAAACTGATGCTCCGGTTGCATCTGGAGCAGTGTTTGAGCAACCCCGATGTCGTTGTTGTGGTTGGCCTCACTTTTGAGAACTGTGCCGTAGCGGGATAGGGCAGCCGCCAGCATTTCCTTGGTGGTGGTTTTGCCTGCTGAACCCGTGATGGCTACTACGGAGGGGGGAAACTGCTCCCGCCAGCCTCTGGCAATGCGCTGGTAGGCAGCTAGGGTATCTGAGACTTGAAAATGGGGCCCAGCCACCGGACGCTGGCTGATGACGGCAACGGCCCCCCTTGCCAAAGCTTGTGGAATGAAGTCGTGTCCATCAAACCGTTCCCCCCGCAGCGCCACGAAGACTGAGCCTGGCTGGAGTTGGCGGCTGTCGGTGCAAATGGCTTGGACGGGAAGACCCAACAAATGGGGATCCCCCTGCAGGGGAGTTTGCAGCAGGTCAGCCACAGTTCGTAAGGTCAGCATCGGGCAGAAACTCCAATTCGCCTACAGCCTCTTCGTCTATGGTCATTTCAGACCCGATTGAGACATTTCCCAAGCGCTCCCCCTCACCCCCAGCCCCTCTCCCAGGGGGAGAGGGGAGTTGGGGATAGCTGTACAGCTTTTTTCAGCGTTGTTTACCACAGCCAGTGTCAATCAATCTCTTGCGTGGGAAGGCTCCCGCTTGGCTACGGAACTCCCATGAAGTCGGAAAAAGCTGTAAACCCAGTTCCTGGGCAACGCCAATACACGACTGGGTATAGGAAGTTGTCAGCTGGGTTGCAGCGTTTCGATCCCAGTCGGGAGGGCGATGATTGCCTCTTTGGCCATGCCGATGAACAGGCCATGTTCCACAACCCCCACCGTCCCTTTGAGTTGATCGGCGATCTTGGCAGGATCCGCCATGGGGCCGAATTGGCAGTCGAGGATGTAGTGCTGCTCGTCCGTCAAGTAGGGATCCCCGTTGGCATTCCGCCGTAAGGTGGCTGTGCACCCCAGAGCCTCTACCCGCGCCAAGGTGGTTTTCCAGCCAAAGCGCACCACCTCTACCGGCACCGGGAAGCGGGTGCCCAACTGCGCGACTTTTTTAGAGGCATCGGCAACGATGATCAGCTCGGCAGCGCTGGCCTCCACCAATTTTTCCCGCAACAGGGCCCCTCCTGCCCCTTTGATCAGGTTCAGGGATCCCACTTCAATCTCGTCGGCCCCATCGATGGCCAGATCCAGGCGCGGCTGCTCTTCTAGGGTAGCCAGCGGGATCCCCAGGGAGCGGGCCTGTTCAGCCGTGCGCTCGGAGGTGGGCACACCGAGGATCTGCAGACCCTCGCTTTGCATCCGCTCTGCTAGGGCGCTGACAGCAAAGGCGGCTGTGGATCCCGTGCCCAGCCCCACCACCATTCCCGACTGCACCTTTTGAACTGCAGCCCGGGCTGCCGCCTGTTTCAGCTCATCTAAAGACTCGGTCCCGCTGCCGCCAAGGGTAGTCATTCCCAGCTCCTCTCCCGTGGATGAAGATCCTACCAAAGTGCTTTGCACCGCTACCGCCCGCTCCAGCTAAAACCCTCCGGCGCTGCCACCACCCGACCGAAGAGATCATAGGGCTCGGCGTGGGTGATCTGCACCGGCACCAGGGATCCCAGAGAGCCCTCCCCACGCACGTACACCACCCCGTCCACTTCGGGGGCAAAGCGAGGGGAGCGGCCAATCCACTCGCCGGTTCTGGGGTTTTCCTGCTCCAAAAGTACAGGTACCACTCGGCCCACCTGCTCGCGGTTGCGGCGGAAGGCAATGCCTTGCTGCAGTTGCATTAGACGGGCGCGGCGCTCTTGTTTGACAGCCTCTGGAACCTGATGGGGGAGGTGGTAGGCAGGGGTGCCCTCTTCGGGAGAAAAGGTAAACACCCCCACATGGTCAAACTGATGGCGCTGGACAAAGTCTAGTAGATGCTGGAAGTGCTCCTCCGTCTCCCCAGGAAAGCCGACGATAAAGCTGGTGCGCAGCACGGCATTGGGCAACGCCTGGCGCAGCCGCTCGATCACCCGGTCGTTGACCTGCCCTTGCCAGGGGCGATTCATGGCCTTGAGGATCTCAGGATGGCTGTGCTGTAAAGGCAGATCCAGGTAAGGCAGGAAATTGGCGGTCTCTTGAATGGCCTCCACCACGGCGGGGGTAATGCCCGTGGGGTAGGCGTAGAGCATGCGGATCCAGGGAATGGGGATCTGGCCCAGGGCGCGGATAAGCTCAGCCAAGCGCGGCTCCCCGTAGAGATCGATCCCGTAGTGGGTGGTGATCTGGGAAATTAAAATCAGCTCCTGCACCCCCTCTTCGGCCAGCTGTTCTGCTTCCCGGAGGATGGACTCGATGGAGCGGGAGCGTTGGTTGCCCCGCAAGTGGGGAATGATGCAGAAGGAGCAGCGGTAATCACAGCCCTCGGCTACCCGCAGGTAGGCCACAGGCGCATGGGTGGTGCGATAGCGAGGTACGGTCTCGTCGGCAATGTAATCCAAGCTGGAAGTAACGGCATTGACCCGCTCTCCCCGCTCCGCCCGCTCGATCACCTGGACGATCTGGTGGTAGTCGCCGGTACCCACGATAGCCACCGCCTCCGGGATCTCCTGCAGCAGCTCCTCTTGGAAGTGTTGCGCCAAGCAGCCGGCAATAACGATTTTCTTGCCCTGTACTGCCAACTCCATCAGGGTGCTGACCGACTCCCGCCGCGCTGCCTCGATGAAGCTACAGGTATTGACGATCACATAGTCAGCACTCTCTTCGTCCCCATCCACCCGGTAGCCCGCTTGGGCCAGCAGGCCCAGCATGTGCTCGGTGTCCACCCGGTTTTTCTCACAGCCCAGGTGTAAAACGGCAACCGACGCCTTTGTACGCTGCACCGCTGTTCGCGTAAGCGGGACGGAGTCCTTAACGGATGGGAAACTGGAGACGGTCGCTTCTAACCCATTCATGGACTGAGCATCAAAAAGGGGGCAGCTTGCCAGAGGCTTATCTATTCTAGTTGAGGGCCGCATCAGCGTTGCGGAGCAATAGAGCCGTAGCCACGGCCAACGCGGTGGCCGCCCAGCTCCAGGGATCCCCGCCAGCCGCCGTCGAAAACAGAGGTGCCCGTCCGTAGCCCCGCAGTCGCAGCGCCTGATAGGTGCGCTCGGAGCGCTCGTAGCTGCGCACCAACAGGGTGCCCACCGAAGCAGCCAGGAAGGGTAGGTCTTGCCTCAAAGCCGGCCCAGGACGCCACAGGGATCCCCGCGGTCGCCAACCCCTCAGCCGGGCTGCCCGTTGCATCTGCTGCCACTGAGCGGCTACCTCCTGCAAATAGCGCTGGGTGAGCCAGGCCAGTTCCAGCAGGAGGTCTGGGATCCCCAGTTGTCGCAACGCTGCCAACAGTTCCGATGTGGGGGTGGTCTCCAGCAGCAGCATCGTGAGGGCAAATAGGGCCAGCCCTCTCCCCCCAATGCGAAGCGCCATCTGCAGCCCCTCCCAACGCAGAGCCAGGGATCCCCAGCGCCACAGGATGGTTTCCCCCGCCCAGAAGGGAAGGATCCCCATCAACCCTGCCACCAACAGCCCTGGGGCTGCCAGCCGCCTCAGCCCGAGGCTCCAAGGCAATCCCGACAGGCTCCACAGTCCAGCCACCAGCGCCCAGATAAGCGGCAAGAGGGCCAGGCACCTCACCGAGGCGAAAGCCGCCATCAGCGCCATCAGGCCCAGCACCTTGGGCAGAGGTTGCCACCGGTGCAGCCAGGAAAGGGGTTTGGAGGGGTGAGGATGGGATTGTTGACCGCGCCAGCAGCAAGGGATCCCTGAGCCGGCTTCATCTCTTGCCATACTCTCCCAGCAGCGCCGGTTGTACCCGCTGCAAAAACAGCACCACCCAACTGGCGAACAACCCCTCCACCACCATCAGGGGGATGTGGGCCACCACCAAGCTCCCAAGAGCCAGACGACCGGCTTCTGTGGAGAGGATCCCGCTGCCAGCGTCAACCACAGCAGCCATGACCACCCCGTAAAACAACAGCACTGCTAGACCCACCCCAACCGCTCCCGCCAAGAAGGCAGACACTCCGGCCCCCATCACCCGACGGCCTGCCCGAAAAATCCCACCGGCCAGGAGCGCCGGGATCCCCATAATGGCGGCGTTGATGCCCAATGTGGTCAGGCCCCCATGGCCAAAGGCCACCGCCTGAAAAAACAAGCCCACCACAATGGCCGGATAGGCCAAAGCCCCCAACATCAGACCCATCAACCCGTTCAGCACCAGATGCAGGCTGGCCGGGGGAAAGGGCAGGTGAATCGAAGAGGCCACAAAAAAGACAGCCGTGAACAGAGCCGCCTTGGGCAACTGGTCGCGACAGCGTTGCGTAGCAATATGGCGGGGATCCCGTTCCCACCAAGGACATTGCTCGGCAACGCCGGCGCGACGGAGAAGCCGCAAGCTGTAGCTGGTGATCAGGGCGGTGATGCCATAACCCCCTAGCCAAAGCGGTGCTGGCAAAATGCCATCGCTGATGTGCATGGTCAGTCCTACTCCAGAGCAGAGGAGCCAGCCTGGGAGCCTGAGATTCCTGACCCTGGAGATCCCGAAACCGGTGGGCTCTCCACCGCTGCGTAACCAGATTGACGGGGCCTGGAGAAGAACAGAGCTGTGCCCAGACAGCCCCAAATGACACAGGCGGCCATAACCCCCCGCTGCAAAGGCCCAAAGGGTGGGGAAGCGCTGGGGATCCCTTCTGTCTGAGGGAACTCCTCGCCCACCGGCACGTTGACCAACACCCCATGCCCCGCCTGGCGAATCCGCACCTGCCAGAGGCCCGTCAGGTTGGGATCCGGCTGCAGCAGAAATCGTCCCCGCGCATCCGTCTGTCCCTCCTGCCAAGGGGTAGTGGGATCCGTCGGCGCAAATACCGTCACCCGGGCGGATCCCATCGGTTCCCCAGAATCGTAGCGGGCCTCGATCTCAAAAGCGGGAACAGCCCGAAGAGAGGCTTCCACCCCATGGGCCCAAGCCGGAGCAGGCTCAAGCAAGCCAAGAAGCAGTAGCAAGCAAGAACGAGAAAGGATCCAGGGTCTTGGTCTGTCCATGGGCGGCGAAGATGGGGTCAGCAACTGCTTGATCTCCAGGAGATCAGAGGCAAGAACTCTGCCCTCCTAGCACTGAAAGCAGATCCCCCGACGCACTTCACCATTGCTCCGCGCTGCCAGCACGGTCGCGTAAACAAGCTGCAGCCCCAGCATAGCTTGGCATCGGTACTGTTCTACCGAAACACAGCCTTCCCGGTCGTCACAATCCCCCACCGGGGCATCTGTATGGCTACTCCTGCGCCAGATTCCCCGCCCGCACCCAACCTTCCTGCCCATTCTGACGGCGGATGCGCTGCCAACGACCATCTTCGCTGAGGCCCAGCACCGTCACCACCTCGTTCATGGGCACACCACCAATGTAGGTTCCCTCCCGCTCTGGAGTGGCCCGCAGCGCCAGGCCAATGGGCTCGATCACCCGTCCCCGCTCACCTGGGGAAACCACTGCTGCCGTGGGGGGTCGAGTCGGCAAAGGAGTTGATTCAGGGTTGGGTTCAACCGTGGGAGCTGGAGAAGTTGAGGCTGAAACACCATCCACAGGGCCCAAATTGCCGGCGCGCACCCAGCCCTCTTGTCCATTCAACTCCCGCCGCACCCGTTGCCAACGACCATCGGCGCTGTACTCCAACACCGTCACCGTTTCCCCCACCACAATTCCCCCTTGGTAGGCTCCATCGGCAGAAGGTTGGCTGCGGATGGCCAGGCCAATGGGCTCGATCACCCGCCCACGGCTGCCGGGGGGAAATCCCTCAGGGTCAACAGTGCCTGCAGCAGGGCCAGAGGGGGGAGAGGGAAAACTGGCTGGGCGGGGCAAGGGATCCAAGCGCACGGCCTGCGGAAATTGAGGCGGGGCAGGGGGGGCCAACATGGGGGCGACGAGCTGCCACAACTGCCAAGCCAAGGCGGCCAGAGCCCCAACCGAGACACTCACCACCACCAAGGTGCCCAAGGGAAAACCGCCAGAAGCAGGAGAAGAACGGCCTCGCATCGGGTAGTTAGCCATCCGAAATACCTTCCCGCAATGCTGCAGGCAAGAATCCGCAGAGAAGATGGGATCCCCGTCAAAACCGGTGATTTACGAAAGCCAGAGCACGACTGCTGCGCAACGCTGACGTGATTGCATCCCAATGTATCGTGTTCCGCAGCGCTCTTGCTAGGCCTGTGCAGAGGAATCGCAACGCTGACGGGGCGACGCGACCCCAGAGGGCAAGGGCGTCGGAGATTAGCTTCTACTTATTGGTGTTGGTGAACTTATTCTGCCAGTCGGTCGTCAAAATCTCTCGGCCAAATACCCATCCTGCCAGAAGGAGGGGCAATGCCAAGCCCAGAAAGCCAAAAAGACTGACCACCTGAGCCACTTGCCGCTGGGCTTGTTTTCTCCTGGGATCCGGGATGTTGTTAGCAGCCAGCACCACTTTAGAACAAAAAGCCACTACCACCGCCCCCACCGGCCCCAAAACCAAAGAGGGCCACAGCCAAGCCTCCACTTGCGAGAATGCGTAGGCTCCGGTAAAGGGGATAATCACGAAACAAGCCAACTCTAGGATCCCCCACGTGAAGAGGGCCAACCAGACATCTTTGCGGAAGACTTCATCGGGATTGGTGTACATAAGCCTCCGGGATAAACCGCCACCTGCCACACTAAAGCGAGACTTTGAGACAGGAACAGCAGCGTCACAGCTTCCAGATTAACTCCAGGTGCTAAGGATCTTGCTTGACGGATCCTCCTTACGCTACTTTTCCCCTTGGGCAACTCAGTAAGATAATGCCCAAGATTCTTGGATAAGCCTCCGTTAATTTGGAGAGAAGGGCAGCCTTGACAAGGATGAACTCCCCCTGTGACCCCATACGTAAAGACTTGAAATAAGATTTAAGTGTTCAATCACTCATGAATTGCCTGCGCCTGTGGCCCTTTCCAGCCGAGGTTGGGGTCAAGCTTGCCTTGTTGAGAGGGCTCTTTATTCACCCGCGAGCCGAGGGCCCATCGCCTCTGCACGATTGTTGCCCATGAGCTGCCGAAGGGATCCCCACACCCCAACGCCCTGCAACCTTGTCTCCTGCTGACTTCGAGAGTGCCAAGCTGCCATGTCACGCATCCTCATCATCGATGATGATCCCAGCATTTGTGCTCTACTGCAGCGGTACTTGCAGCGGCAGGGGTATTCGGTTGAGGTGGCGATGACGGGGGCCGAGGGCTTACAGCAGTTGCGCGCTTTTCAGCCGGCCTTGGTAATTTTGGATCTGAACTTGCCGGATGTGAGCGGCTACGATCTCTGCCAGCAAATGCAAAAAGAGACCGGCGTGTACGTGTTGATGTTGACCAGCCGCGTCAGCCCTGCTGATAAGTTGCACGGATTCCAGTTGGGGGCAGATGACTACCTGACCAAGCCCTTCAGCCTGCCGGAGTTACAGGCGCGAGTGCAAGCCATTCTGCGGCGGCAACGCATGAAGACCGAAGTTGCCAGCGCACCGGTCTTGACCTTTGCCTCTTTGGTAATCGACCCGGAAACCCGAGCAGTCATCCGCGAGCAGCGCCTGATCAACTTAACAGCACTGGAGTTCGATTTGCTCTATGCTATGGCTCGACATCCGGGGCGGGTTTGGCGACGGGCTGAGCTGATTCAAGAGGTGTGGGATTTTAACCACGAGGGAGATGAACGGGTGGTCGATGTCCACATCGGCCAAATTCGCAAGAAACTAGAGACTGATACCAGCCAACCGGAGTTGATCCGCACCGTGCGTGGAGTTGGCTACAAGTTTGAGCCCCCCAGCCCCAAAGAGGGGTAGGCAGAGAAAAAGTTGGTATCCTCCCCGGCCTAAGCGCGAGAGCAGGACGGAGTTATCGGGCCGAGACTTGTTGCGCACCGGGTCATTTCAAGTCGAGCCAAATTGAAACACTCGCCAACTCACCTCCAGTCTTTCTCCTTTTGAGAGAGGGAAGGCGGGGATCAGTACGGCGAAACAGGTTCACCCCGCGCCATTCCAATAAACGCGCTATTCCAATAAAAAAATAAGATGACCAGAGTGTAGAACTGCAACGCTCAATGCCCCACTCCAGCAAGACACAGTTTTTGCGCCTGGGGGATGAAAGTGCCAGCATCCTTTGGGTTCTCTAATCCAGGCGGCGGCCCGTCAAACGCACAAAAATGTCTTCTAAGTTGGCCGGGCGCACCATGAGGCCGGTTTTGTCGGGTTCTGCCTCCAACTGCCGCTGAGCTTCCGCCAAGCTGGGGAAAAAGGTGTACTCCACCTCCCGGCCAGGACAGGATCGCACCAGCAGGGCCTCTCCATACTTGGCCCGCAGTTGCTCGGTGCTGCCCAACTCGATTAACCTTCCCCCATCCATGATGCCGATGCGGTCGCACAGCTCTTCTGCCTCCTCCATGTAGTGGGTGGTAATCAGCAAGGTCATGCCCTGCCGATTGAGATCCCGCAAGATCTCCCACAACAGCCGCCGCGCCTGGGGATCCAACCCGACAGTGGGCTCGTCCAAAAACAAAATCTGGGGGCGATGCAGTAACGCCCTGGCCACCTGCAAGCGTCGTTTCATTCCCCCTGAGAGGGTTTTCACTTTGTCTTGCCGGCGATCCGCCAGCCGCACATACTCCAGCCATTCATCGATGCGCCGTTGCCGCTCTGGGTTGGGGATGTGGTGCATACGCCCGTGGAACTCCAGGTTTTCCCAAACGGTCAGCTCTGCCTCTAGGGTGATAGGCTGCAGAACTACGCCAATTTGCTGCCGCACCGCCACCGGATCCCGCACCACGTCATACCCCCCCACCCGGATGGATCCCTGGCTGGGTCGGGTAAGGCTAGTAAGCATGCGGATGGTGGTGGATTTGCCAGCGCCGTTGGGCCCCAACAGGGCAAACACTTCCCCCTGGGGGATCTGCAGGCTCAAATCCTGAACGGCAACCTGCTGCCCAAAGCGCTTCCACACCCCCTGCATTTCCACCGCCACCGTCTTGGTTTGGGGCAAGGCTGGGGCCGTCGAAAGAGCTGTCACAGTCCGCTCCGGTAAAGTGTAAAGAAATCTTTATTCTCCAGCATACGCCAGCCGTGTCAGCAAGCTGCAGGTCTTATCAGGGATCCCTGCTGCTGGCAGCAGTCTGGGTTGTCTCTTGAGCTTTTGCGTGGCTGTGATTTCGTTCTCTGGGGTTTTTCTCTGGATCTTGCAAAATAGTACACATTGCGTCTGAAGGGTGAACCGCACTCCCAAGACAACACCTGTACAGACTCTGGAAGGGGAAATTGGGCTGGATAGCTCATGGCATATCTGTACGTATCTGTACGTATGGGTAACAATAAAGACACAAGCTTGAGGGGGCTAGCTATTCGGCGGGGGGCCTTCCCTGGGCGAAGCGACTCCCCTTCAGCATTGGCCGATAGCTTCTACCGACAAATCTAAGCAAAATGCAGAGCAAAGACCGGTTCGACCAAATTGACTTCCGGCTGGATCGCCTGGTTGGGGCTGTGTTGACCCTGGCCGAGACCGTCAGCTTCGTCAAGGATGACCTAACCCATCTGAAAGCCATTGTTCAACAACAGGTGCTGATATCCCAGGAGCAGAGCACTTGGCTGGGAGAGTTAAAGGCAATATGTCAACAGCAAGCCGATACAGCTCGTCGCCAATCTGAGACGATTGAGCGGATCATCGCCCATCTCCTGCCCGCTCAGGATCCCAAGTCTTGAAGGATCAGAGGGCAACCTGGGGGCGTGCCACAATGGCAGCAGAGCTGAGGTTTTCCACCGTTGGAGTGCCAGGTTGCAGCAGCAGGACAGGGTTCTGTTGAGTCTGAGGAGCTGCTTGCTTTCTTTCGTTGCCGACGCTTGCCTTACCTGGATCGCTTTGGCCCTCAAGAGGCCAAGCTGCCGCCGGACAACCTGCTGGAGCAATGGCGGCGGGATCGCCAAGCCCTGGCAGCCGCTGTGTTTGAGCGATTCCCCGGAGAACGGGTTGCGCCGGGCAATGAAGCTCTCTTGGCAGCCATGGCCGACGGGGCGGAGCGGATCTACGGCGGACGGATTGCCGCAGAGCTGTTTTGGCAACCGCAGGAAGATCTCAACTGTACTGCTGAGGCAGAGCTGTTGCAGCTTGCTTCTGAACCTGTCCCTCACTCCTCCTCTCCAAGGGATCCCATCCCTGCCCCAGAAGACTACGAGATGGTGCCCGCTCTTGCGTTGCCGCCTGAAGCTGTTCCAGAGAGACGTTCAGTTTGGGTGAGCAGCTCCCTGGATCTGCTGATTCGGGATCCCACTCTCGTTGGCAGAAGTCGCCACGCCGCCCGATCCTCTTACCTGCCGGTTCATATTCGTATCGGCAAACGCCCCAAACCGGAATACGAATTGTTGCTGGCTTTGCAGGCAGAGTTGCTCGGATCCCTGCAGGGAAACGTTCCCAAGCGGGGCATTTTGATCCTGAAAGATGGGAAGTGGCACCCCGTCCACCTGAGCCGCCGACGAGCACAGGTGCGGCAATTGCTGCAGGAGTACCTGCACTCCCTCAACCAGCCGGAACCGCCCCAGGTGTTCATGGCCCGCAGCCGCTGCCATCTTTGCCACTGGCGGGAGCATTGTCGCCAGTTGAACGCCGCCGCTCAACCCCTCAGCCTGCTGCCGGGCGTAACGGGATCCCGCTATCCCCTTTTGCAAGAGGCGGGGATCCACTCGATTGAAGCCCTGGCCAACGCTCAGTTGGATAGGTTGCAAGCCATTCCCAAGTTGGGATCCGGCGTGGCCCTGCAACTGCAGCTGCAAGCCCGTGCCACCCTCAGCCGGCAGCCTCTCTGGATTCAATCCCCCCCGGAAACCCTGCCCACCACACCCGTAGAGCTGTACTTCGATATCGAGGCGGATCCCCGCCACAACGTCGCCTATCTGCTGGGCCTGCTGGTGGTGGAGCAAGCCGAGGGGAAAAAGGTTGCGAGCTATCACAGTTGCCTGGCCGCCGAGCCGCGGGAAGAAAGGCAAGCTTGGGAGCAATTCTTGCAACTGGCACAACGCTATCCTGACGCTCCCATCTACCACTTTCACGGCTTTGAAGTGCAGACCTGCCGACGGCTGGGGGAGCAATACCGCACGGATCCCCGACAGCTGCGGCAGTTGTTGCAGCGCTTTGTGGATTTACAGGCCTGGGTGCAACGCTCGGTGGTGTTACCGATTGAGAGCTATTCCCTGAAAAACATCGCCCGCTGGTTGGGGTTTCAATGGCGTCTGCCGGATGCCAATGGCGCCCAGTCCATTTACTGGTATAGCCAATGGCTGGAAACTCGGGAGCGCAGATATTTGGAGCACTCGCTTATCTACAACGAGGATGACTGCCGGGCTACCCACCGCCTAAAAGACTGGCTGTCCCAAGGAGTCCTCCATGCCGAATGATGCGAATAAATTGACAAAGACGGCCTATCCCCAGCCGCAAATGCCGCAGCTTGCGCCGCCAGTCTTGTGGCCAGTTGCTGAGGTTTCGTTTAGAATCAGGCAGGACTGTTTAGTTTATCAGGGGAATCCCATGCTGTTGAAATCTCATGAATCTCCTCGCCATCAGGGCAGAAACCGTCGCGGTCGTGGGGGATCGGCACGCAAGCGCCAACTGGACAAACGGAACCGCGCCTTGATGCAACGATTACGACAACGAGAGCAAGCTCTCAACTCTCGATCTTCTCGGCGGGGGCAGGTTAACCCTGCCTTTTTTGTGCTTGCTTCTCCTTGGCCTGGCTACGGGGGATCCCGCTTGGCTGCGTAAACTACCCGGCTCCGACCGCTAAGCGGTACGGAGCGGGCTTTCAGTAGCCCTGAGCCTGCTCTGCTCTACCAGAGAACAAAACAGGCCCGAA
>NZ_JBSRZW010000017.1:0-64657 GCF_054058015.1 Thermostichus sp. MS-CIW-30 | reverse complement strand
GCGGGATACCGCCATTCTGTTTGGAAACAAACAGAATGCTATCGCTGCATAGTTGAACAGTGATGTTCAGCAGTGTTCAGCGTAAATGTATCAGCCTCGTATCCTCTCCACCAAAATATCCAAAATCTTCGGGATGGGGCCAAGTCAACCTGCTTTTCTCGACAACAGTGCTAGGATTTGTCGATCGAAACAGTGGCACCATGTCCCCAGAGATCCCGACCGGGCCAGACAAAGACGACCTCTGTCCAAGCGCAGCCTCGTTTGCCATACTGAAGAAAGATTGTAAATATTTGTTAACGCCATGACTGTCTCTGCTTTGGATCCCGCCAACCCCGCCCGTTTACAGGAGATCGCTCAACGCTTGCGCAGCCCGCGTTCTGCAGACCGGATGGTGGCCTTGGCCCAGTTGCGGGATGTGCCGGCAGAGCAGGCGGTGCCGCTGATTTTGCAGGTCATCGACGATGAGAACCTGCAGGTGCGCTCTTTTGCCGTCTTTGCCCTGGGGATCAAGCAAACGGACGCCTGTCTGCCCAAATTGCTGGAAATCCTCACCCAAGACCCGGATTATGGCATTCGCGCCGACGCGGCAGGTGCCCTGGGCTACTTGGAAGATCCGCGGGCTTTTGAAGCTTTAGTGCGTGCTTTCTACGAGGATGTAGAATGGCTGGTGCGCTTCAGTGCCGCGGTGGCCTTGGGGAACTTGAAGGATCCGCGGGCTTACGAGGTGCTTCTGCGAGCCTTGGATGGGCCGGAGGTGTTGCTGCAGCAAGCGGCCATTGCGGCTTTGGGAGAATTGGGGGATCCGCGGGCCTTGGATCACATCCTGCGGTTTGCCCAATCAGAAGACTGGCTGGTGCGGCAGCGGCTGGCCCAGGCCTTGGGCAATTTGCCTTCCCCCAAGAGCGTTTCTGCTCTCAACTACCTGGCCAGGGATCCCCACGATAGCGTTGCGGCGGCGGCTCTGGATTCGCTGCGGCGCTTGCGGCAAAGGGGCATCTCAGAAACCACCCCTGAGAAGGGATCCGGGCCAGCCAATTCTGAGGAAGGCTAAAGTAAAGATCCCGGCTCAGCTTGTTCCGGGTTCCCCAATTCCCAGAGAGAGGCTTCCTCTGTTTCCGGCTGAGCCTTTCTTTTCCTAGGATCCCTTGTCTCAATGGTTATCAGCCCCCACTCATCGGTTTCACCTGTTGCATCCCCGTCGCGGCCCCGCATTGTGGCGGCCCTTTCTGGGGGTGTGGATAGCTCTACGGTGGCGGCCCTTTTGCAGGAACAGGGCTACGCCGTGGAGGGGGTCACCCTCTGGCTCATGAGGGGGAAGGGGCAGTGCTGTACCGAAGGCTTGGTGGATGCGGCAGCTGTTTGTGAGCAGCTGGGGATCCCGCACCATGTGGTGGATAGCCGCGAGCTGTTCCAGGCCAACATTGTCGATTACCTGGTAGCCGGCTACGCGGAGGGCATTACCCCTCTACCCTGCTCCCAATGCAACAAAACGGTGAAGTTCGGCCCCCTGCTGGCCTATGCCCGCGAAAAGCTGGGCATCTCGCAGATGGCCACCGGCCACTACGCACGGGTGCGCTTTAACGCCGAGCTAGGACGTTACCAACTCCTGCGGGCGGTAGATCGGCAGAAGGATCAGTCCTATTTTCTCTACGACCTCAGCCAAGAGCACCTAGCCCATAGCCTCTTCCCCTTGGGCGAGTACACCAAGGCCCAAACCCGTCAGTTGGCTGCCCGCTACGGGCTGGTTACAGCCGATAAGCCCGAAAGCCAGGATCTCTGCTTGATTGAAACCTATGGCTCGATGCGGAGCTTTTTGGATCAGTACCTTGGGCAAAGGCCAGGGGAAATCGTCGATACCCAGGGGCGAGTGCTGGGATCCCATGAGGGCATCCACCACTACACGGTGGGCCAGCGCAAGGGGTTGGGGATTGCCTCTTCCCGTCCGCTTTACGTGGTGCGCATCGATGCGGCCATGAACCGCGTTGTCGTGGGGGAACGGGAGGAGGCTACCCAGGCTGAAGCGTGGGTAAGCCAAGTCAACTGGGTCTCTATCCCGGCGCCGACGGCATCCTTGGCTGTTGAGGTTCAGGTGCGCTACCGTACCCCCCCAGTGCCCGCCATGGTGATCCCGGAATCGCCAGAGCGGGTAAAGCTGCAGTTTGCCGAGCCGCAGTTTGGGGTCACTCCTGGCCAAGCCGCCGTCTGGTACCACGGGGATCTCCTGCTGGGGGGAGGGATCCTGGAGCGCCCTTCTCCCTAGGCCAACTGCAACTTCCCTCTCGCCAGGGGGGAAGGATTGGGGGTGAGGGCAAGCCAAACTACGCTGCTTGCGCTTGCAGCTGCTGCAGGGATCGGAACAGGAGCACCGTGTAGACATTGAAGATAGGCGTGACTGCCGTGAAAGCGACAAACCCGACCACAACTGCTAAGAGAGCTACCACAGGCGCCCAAACCAGAAGCGCAAGTCCTATGATGTCGGTATTACCCCCAGTTACAACTGCAGCTAGGGTAGCTCCCAAGATCGCCACAACAAAAGGCAAAAGCAGGATTGAGATGCCGAAGATCAAAACCACGACCAGGAATGCCCAAAACACCCCCCACCAACGGCCCCTGACGAGGTTCCAACTGTAGCCCAACCCTTCTGTGGCACCCTTGTCCTCCAGGGCAATTGCGCAGAGGGTGAAAGCTAGCCTTACCCGGCAATAGATGCCGGGAAACACAAACAGCTGCATCCCTAGTGAGGAAATCAGATTCACCAGGAGGCTGCCGAATATCAGAGGCACTGCCTTAGAGAAAGCCTGATCCAAGCTATTGCCCAGCAAGGGAGTTCGCTGCTTCAAGTGCTGATCCACCAGCCAAAAGGCTGCTCCTGTCAAGATGGGCGCGCCGACTAGGACACAGGCCAGGAGGAGCAAGGAGAGGATCATCCCGAGGGAAGGTGAGGTCAGACCTACAACGAAGAACGCGATATGGCTAGAAGAGGTCAGGATCAGCAGCGGCCAGTAGATGGGACCTACCAACTCAAACGACCGCCGCAAGAGCAGAATCGGGCTAAGGGTGGCGCTTTGCATGGCAGAGGGATCCTCGTGGGCAGCCCAGTCCACCCCCTTCATACCACGGGATCTCACCTAGGACATCTTGGGTTGAGCCGAAATCCCAAAAAGGGATCCCTTCTCATCTCAAAGCTAGGCACGGGGAGCACCCTTTTTGCTATCCCCAACAGGAGGCCGCCTGCCCCTTCAATTGTTGCAGGGATCGGAACAGGAGCACGACGTAGACATTCAGGATAGGCACGACTGCCGTGATGGCAGCAATCCCAGCCACAGGGCTTCCAGCTTCCACGATTCTGTCAGAAAAGGTCTCAGCGGAAGGCGAAATCACAACTACCGTGAAGACAAAGATGTAAATCCCGGCCAGAAATGCCACAACCACCGTGAGGCCAAAGATAAGAAGTGCCCAAAACACTCCCCACCAGCGACCCTTGACAAGGTTCCAACTGTAGCCCAACCCTTCTGTGACTCCTTTGTCTTCCAAAACAATCGCGCAGAGAGCGAAAGCCAGCCTTACCCCCCAGTAGATGCCGGGAAGTACAAGCAGCGGCATCCCAAGCAAGACAATCAACACCAACAGGATGTTGGCGAATACCAGAGGTACTGCCTTCGAGACAGCTCGGTTGAGGCTGTTGCCCAGCAGGGGAGCTTGCCGCTTCAGGTGCTGATCCACCAGCCAAAAGGCTGCCCCTGCCAGGATGGGCAGGCCAATCAGGCCATAGGCCAAGTTGAGGATCCCCCCGGCAAGCGGGATCAGCTCCGCGACGATGAGAATGACAAAGCCAGGAGAAGCCAGGATCAGCAGCGGCCCATAGATAGGGCCTACCAGTTCCAGCGAGCGCAGCAAAAGGGAGAAGGGGTTGAGGGTAACATTCTGCATAACAGAGGGATCCTCGTGGGCGACCAAGTTCACCCCCTTCATACCACGGGATCCCAGCTTTGTTGCTGGGAATAGGCTCAAGAAAGTCTGTATTGCTTTGTACAGATTTTTTACGCCGATTTTTGGAGAATCCACGCCGCTGCCTGTTCGCCGCTGCGCAGGGATCCCTCGAGGCTGCTCTGGTGGGTGTATTCTCCAGCCCAGAGAAGGCCCGGCAGGCCGCTGTAGGTGAGAACCAAATGCTGCTGAAAGCCGGGCGGCTGCACAAACTGGGCAAAAGGGATCCGGTATACCCGCAACAGGCGAAATTGCTCTAGGGGAGCTTTCGGGAAGTAAGCTTGCAGCTCGGCCCGGCAGGCTTGGGCCAGTTCCTCGTCCCTCAAGGGGGGATCCCCTAGCACCACCACCGAATACAGGTGTTGGCCAGGAGGAGCCAGCGCCGGGCTGATACGGGTAAGTTGGACCCAATGGTTGATCCAGCCCTGGCCGGTGGCGTTGAGGTACAAGTAGGCGCCGCGGCTGAGGGAAAAGGGGGCGCAGAAGTAGAGACAGGTCACCGCTCGCCCCTGGGTGGGAATGGGGGTGGGGGCTTGAGGGCACAGCTCCGCCTGCCAGGCCCGTGCCTGAGGGGCATCAGTAGCACAAACTACCCACTCGGCAGGGATCTCTTCACCCTTGGCGGTGCGGATCCCGCGCACTCTCCCTTCCTCGACCAGGATGCGCTCCACCGGGGTTTGGTAGCGAATCTGTTCGGGGGACAGGTGACCGGCCAGTTGTCGGGCCAGTTCTCCCATGCCCAAGGCCGGGGTGACAATGGATCCCTCGGCCATCATCTTGAAATAAAAGGCAAAGAGGCGGGCGCTACTGCCCAGATCCGGATCTAGAAGGATCCCGCGGAAAAAGGGGTAGAAAAAGTGCTGGCAGATCTGTTGGGAAAAGCCGTACTGCTCCAGAAACTCCCGCAGCGAGCAATCGGATCCCCCTAGCCCTTCTTGAAAAACCTGCTCCGGGCTGCGGCGCGCCAGCTCGGATCGCAATTGCAGCACCTTGAGCTTGTCCCCAAAGCTGGCCAAGGGGTTGAGCAAAGAGGGGAGAAGGCTGGACAGATCCCGTAGGGGATCCCCCAACAGCCAGCAGCGACCGGGTTGAGCCAAAATAGCGCCGGGCCGGTAGGGACGGGGATCGAGCTTGCCCAGATCCAAATGCTGTCGCACTTTGGGATAGGCGGTGAACAGCACCTGAAAGCCGCGATCCAGGCGAAAGCCATCCACCTTGTCGGTACGCACCCGCCCCCCAGGGCCATCGCTTTTTTCCAGAACCAGGACATCCCTCCACCCCGCCTGGCTCAGCACTTTGGCGCAAGCCAAGCCGGCCAGCCCCGCCCCAATGATGACAACTTTGCCCATGCTCTGCCGGGATCCCTTCTTCGTCGAGTATTTTATCTGCTTGGATCCCACTAGGGCTGAGCTGGGTCGGCTGGCCCCCAAATGCGAATTGAGCCATCGGCGCCACCACTGAGAAGGGTCTGCCCATATCGCTGCGCGACGCTTCCGCGACCGGGGCCAAACAGCAAGACGCTCACCATCCAAGTCTGGCCGCCCAGGGTGCGCAACTGTTCTCCGCTGCGCAGATCCCAGAGCTTGATCTGGTGAGCGCGGTAATCGGTGCCGCTGGCGAGCAAGCGGCCATCAGGGCTGAGGGCAAGGGCGGCCAAGCCGGACAAAGTCTGGGGCAAGGTGCGCTCCAAGGATCCCGTGCCCAAGTTCCAGACCAAGATGCCACCGGTACTGCCAGCGAGCAAATAGCGGCCATCTGGGCTCAGAAGCACCTGCTCGATGGGGTAGTCGGCCTTTAGGGTTTCCAGCAAGGCCCCGCTGCCAGGATCCCAAAGGTGAACGGTGGGATCTCCATTGGCGGCCACCAAGATCCAAGGGGGGATCCCTTCAGACTGGCGGGAAGTATCCATACGGGTGGGTCTTGGGCCAAAGGCCACCGCTGTAATGCCAGCCCTCTGAGGGGTCTCCTGGGCGGCAGCAGTGGGAGGCGCCAGGGTGCGGATCAACTGGCCGTTGTCGGCCTGCCAAAGGCGGATGGTGCGGTCGGCGCTGCCACTGGCAATCCAACGACCATCGGGGCTAATGGCGACACTGTTGATCAACCCGGTGTGCCCTTGCAACTGCAGCCGCGCCAGCACATCCCCAGGCGAGAGAGCCGGATCCCCCAGGGTCGCCAGATCCCAGACCCGTACCGTCTTGTCTGCCCCCCCACTCACCAAAAAGGTACCATCTGGGCTGATGGCCAGTGCCTCAACGGATCCCTCGTGGCCTGCCCAGCTCTGGAGCAGTTGGCCAGCCTGGGGATCCCAAAGCCGGATCACGCCGTCGTCTCCCCCGGCAGCAAGGAGATTTCCATCCGGGCTGATGGCCAGAGCAGTGACGGCGACAGGGCCTTCCAGCGTAGCCTTGAGCTGCAAAGACTTGGCCCAGTCTGCCGGGTCGTTATCGCTACGCGACGCTTCCGCGACCGTGACAGCGGTGGGGACGGAGGCATGAGAACCGTTCTCGCGAGTAGGACGGAGTCCCAGGCCGTTGCGCTTTGCCGGGCCAGAGGATCCCGTTCTCGTGAGGGGGACAGAATCCTTGGGCTCCCCCCGCAGGCCAAGGTTCGCCCTCATCTGCCATACCCCTGCCACCGTCAACGCCAGCAAAGCCGCCAAGCTGCCTCCTGCCCAAACCGGTGGGATCCGGGGACGCGCCCGCAGCGATACCGGAGAACGCGGTGGGGTGGTTGGCTCCTGTAAGGGCTCGGCGGCGACAGGGCTGGGCTGGGACAGGAGTTCGGCGGCAGGGGGGCTCTCGGCGGGAGGCAAAGCCTGCAAAGCGGCCAGAGCTGCTGTTGCTGAAGGAAAGCACTGTTGTGGGTTGCAGCTCACCAAACGATCCAGAAAAGCAGCAAAAGGAGCGCTAGTAGAGGCCAGATCGTGCCAGCGCAACTCCCCCGTCAACGGGTCGCGAAACAGCTTCTGGGGCGGGATCCCGCAGAGGGCCTGCAGGGCAATCAGCCCAAGAGCATAGAGGTCGCTGCAATGCCTGGGGCCAT
Source organism: Thermostichus sp. MS-CIW-30 (assembly GCF_054058015.1). Taxonomy (NCBI): domain Bacteria; kingdom Bacillati; phylum Cyanobacteriota; class Cyanophyceae; order Thermostichales; family Thermostichaceae; genus Thermostichus; species Thermostichus sp. MS-CIW-30. The sequence continues at coordinate 57,628 of NZ_JBSRZW010000017.1, read as the reverse complement.
AGGGGTTCCCGAAGCCAGAGCCGGAAAAAGCCAGACCCTGTTCCTCACCCCCCCACTTCAACAACACCCATCGGCCATCCGCCTGACGGTAGATCAAGCGAGAGGGCTGCAGGTTGCAGCAGCTCACCCCTTCCCCATTCAGGAAGGCCAAGGTTTGCAGCACATCCTGCAACAAGGCTCGTACCTCAGCCTCTGTCCAGTCGTGCCCCCAATGGCAGTGCATTTGGCGGGACGGAGTCGTTAGCTGGCCCCTCTCGGTTGCGTTACCTAGCAATAGAGCTTGTTCCAGGGTGGGCCCTTCAACCCATTCTTCCACCCAATAAAACTCCCCCTCTTGCTCAAAGCAGGCCAACAGGCGGGGGATACCCTCGTGGGATCCCAGGTGCTCCCGCAGCGCCACTTCTTGCTGAAAGAGATGCCGTAGCGAGGCGGAGTCCTCACTGTGTTCGCGGTGCGGAGCATTTTGGCCGGCCTGCCAGCGTTTGAGCACCACCCGAAGCCGCTCAGGATGATGGCTATCCTGTGCCAAGTAGGTTTGTCCGCTGGATCCCAGTGCTTCCAAGATCTGATAGCGGCCACCCAGGGTCTGCCCTACCATGGGGAGAGTGCGAACCTTTTCCTTCCGACCCATCATGCCATAGCGACGTGAGACTCAGGCTAACCGTTCACCCTTGCGTTCACGGTGCGGAGCGCCTGGGTGGGATAGAGTCCTCGCCGCATCAGTCCTCCACCGCCATGGCTGAGGTGAGCAGAGCAAAAAGCGAAAGGGGATCCCGACAGCCGCTTTCGGTCAACTTTCTCCCTGGAGCAGGCTGAGTTGCTCAGCGACCTGGGGGATGTTGTTGCAAAACCTGCTTCAAATATCGCCCTGTATGGGATCCGGGGTGCTCAGCCACCTGTTCTGGAGTGCCAACGGCGATGATCTGGCCGCCGCGGTCGCCGCCCTCTGGCCCCAAGTCAATAATCCAATCAGCACAGCGGAGAATGTCCAGGTTATGCTCGATCACCAGCACGGTGTTGCCTGTATCCACCAGCCGTTGCAGGACGTTCAAGAGCTTGTGGACATCGTAAAAAGACAAGCCGGTGGAGGGCTCATCCAGCAGATAGAGGGTTTTGCCGGTGGAGCGGCGGGCCAGTTCTGCGGCCAGCTTGACCCGTTGCGCTTCCCCACCGGAGAGGGTAGAAGCTGGCTGGCCCAGCTTGATGTAATCGAGGCCCACATCGGCCAAGGTCTGCAGGATCTTGGCGGCAGGAGGCAGGGCAGCGAAAAACTCCAGCGCCTCCCCCACCGTCATATCCAGGACTTCGGCGATGTTCTTGCCCTTGTACCTGACCTGCAGGGTTTCGCGGCTGTAACGGCTGCCCCCGCAGACTTCGCAGGTGACGTACACATCGGGCAGGAAGTTCATTTCAATCACGTTCACCCCCTGCCCTTTGCAGGCTTCACAGCGCCCCCCCTTGACATTGAAGGAAAAGTGGCCGGATGGGTAGCCTCTGGCCTTGGCATCCAAGGTTTGGGCAAAGGTTTGGCGGATGGGATCAAACAAACCCGTGTAGGTGGCAGGGTTGGAGCGGGGGGTACGGCCAATGGGAGATTGGTCGATGACGATCACCTTGTCGATGTGTTCGATGCCCTCAAGTTCTCCCATCTCCGCGGGTTGGGGCACCTTGTGTCCAAGATGGTGCTGCAGGGCAGGGTAGAGCAATTCGTTGACCAAGGTGGATTTGCCGGAGCCGGAGACGCCTGTAACACAGACCAACTTGCCCAGAGGGATCTCCACATCGATGTGCTTGAGGTTGTTTTTGTGGGCATTGGTGAGCCTGAGGGCAACCGCTTTCCCAGCCCGCCGCTGCGCAGGGGTAGGGATCCGCAGCCGCCCCGAAAGATAAGCTCCGGTGATGGAGCGCTCGCAGGCCATGATGTCCGCCAGGGATCCCTGCACCACCACTTCCCCCCCGTGGATGCCGGCCCCAGGGCCGATATCGACGATGTGGTCGGCGGCACGGATGGTTTCTTCGTCGTGTTCCACCACGATCAGGGTGTTGCCCAGATCTCGCAGGCGAAACAGGGTTTGCAACAGGCGCTCGTTGTCCCGCTGGTGGAGGCCAATCGAGGGTTCGTCCAACACGTAGAGCACCCCCGTCAAGCCGGAGCCCATCTGGCTGGCCAGCCGGATCCGCTGCGCCTCGCCCCCAGAGAGGGTCATGGCCGGGCGGGCCAGCGTTAGGTAGTCCAGGCCCACATCCACCAAAAACTGCAGCCGGGTTTTGATCTCCCGCAGCACCAGCTCGCCGATCTGCACTTGTCGCGGGGTAAGTTTCAACTGCTCCAGGCGGTGCAGGCAGTCGCGGATGGAGATCTCGGTGAGATCGGTAATGCGGTAGCCGCCGATGCGCACGGCCAGAGCTTCCGGCTTGAGACGGGATCCCCCACAGGCGGAACAGGGACGGTAGGTGAGGTAGGCTTCCAGCTTTTGCCGATAGATTTCGGAAGTGGTTTCCTGGTAGTGCCGCTGCAATTGGGGAATCACCCCCTCATAGCGGCGATAGTACCCCCGGCCTCGGTACTGAGATTCCGCCTCGGCGATGTAGACCTCCTGGTCGGCGCCGTAGAGGATGATCTGCTGTTGCTGGGGGGTGAGATCACACCAGCGGCTGCTGAGGTCAAAGCCAAAAGCCTTGGCGGCTCCCGCCAACAAAGCCAGATAGTAGGGGTTCTCCCGCTCTGCCCAAGGGGCGATGGCCGCGTACAAGGGGAGCTTGGGATCGGGCACGATCCGCTCGGGGTCGAAGATGGGCTCAAAACCCAGCCCGTGGCAGACAGGACAGGCCCCAATCGGCGAGTTGAAGGAAAACAGGCGCGGCGACAGCTCGCCCATCACCGAACCGTGCTCCGGGCAGGCAAATTGCTCAGAAAAAATCAGCTCCGTTGGCTTGCTGTTCAGGTATTGCCCCGCCGACTCGGCCACCTTTTGCAGCAGCTGTTCTCGCTCCTCTTCCCGCGGCAGCAGCTCCACCACCGCAATTCCTCCCGACTGGCGCAGGCAGGTTGCCAGAGAATCGGCCAGTCGCTCCGCTATGTCGGGGCTCTTGACCAGCCGATCCACCACAACCTCAAGGGTGTGGGTTTTGTTTTTGGCTAACTCGATCTCCTCGCTCAGATCCCGCACCTGGCCGTCGATGCGCACGCGCACAAACCCTTGCTGGCGCAAGCTTTGCAACAGGTTGGCATGGGTGCCCTTTTTCCCCTTCACCACCGGCGAAAGCAACTGAAACCGCGTCCGATCCGGCAGAGCCATGATCTGATCCACAATCTGATCCACCGTCTGCGGGGCGATCACCCGGTTGCAATGGGGACAGTGAGGGATCCCAGCTCGCCCATACAGAAGCCGCAGGTAGTCGTAGATTTCGGTAACGGTGCCAACCGTCGAGCGGGGGTTGTGGCTGGTGGACTTTTGATCGATGGAGATGGCCGGACTCAGCCCTTCGATGCGATCCACATCCGGCTTGTCCAGTTGCCCCAAAAACTGCCGCGCATAGGCGCTGAGGGATTCCACATAGCGCCGCTGCCCTTCGGCAAAAATGGTGTCAAAGGCCAAAGAAGATTTGCCAGAGCCGGAGACGCCGGTGAACACCACCAGGCGATCCCGCGGGATCCGCAGGTTGACATTCTTGAGGTTGTGCTGCCGCGCCCCCACCACATGAATTTCGTTTTGGCTGGACATCTCACCACCTTTTCGCGCAGCGTGTCACAGGTATCCCGTCGAGACCGGCGAGTAACAAAATCTTAACGATTCTTAGCTAACGATTCTAATGCCCTTCGCTTTGTCCAAAAGGGGATCCCAGGGAGGGCAAACCGGTAGCAAAAAAGACTTGGCTATGCTGGAAAGGATTGAATCCCAAGGGCCATGACCTGGACACTGCCATCCGTTCAAAAGGTGTTTGTTTACCTGTTGGTGGGGATCGCCTTCACGGCCCTTTGTCTGGGGGATCAGGCTCTGTCGCCACCGGTGATTGGTGTCTGTTTGGCAGCGGGGGCCTGCAGTTGGTTTTGGGAGCCGCCAAGGATTGCTTTTGCCCGCTATGCCCCTCTGTGGATGCCTCTGACGGTGGCGGTGTTGCTCAGCCTGCTGGCTTTGGTCATCTCCGGGATCCTTGCCTTTTCCGATGGGGCCATTGGCTTGGTGCTTTACCTAACAGGGGCCAAGCTGTTTCAGCGGGAACGGGCGGCGGATCACATTCAGTTGGCGGTGCTGTCTCTGCTGCTGATGGCCATTGCCACTCTGTTCAACGAAGACATCAGCTTTGGGCTGCTGTTTTTGCTGTACGTGGGGGTAGGGCTAATCAACCTCACCCTTTACCACCTGCGCCTGCAAGCAGAGCAGCACCCGCAGGCAGCCAGCCAAACCCGTGGCATCAACCTCAACTTTTTGGGCTTTCTCGGATCCCTGGCTTTGCTGGCGGTGATCCTGTCCGTGGCTTTGTTTTTCTTGTTCCCGCGGGTCAGTTTAGGAATTCTGGGTCGCCAGGCCCGCTCGCCGGTGATGACCACTGGCTTTGCCGAGGAAGTCAGCCTGGGAGCATTCGGCACCCTCAAAACCGATAACACCGTTGTCATGCGGGTGGAATTTCCGGCAGGGGTGCCGCCCCGTGTGGAGTCCCTCTACTGGCGCGGGATCAGCTTCGATCGCTACGATGGACGGGCCTGGTCGCGAACGCTAGACCGCTTCATCCCCATTTTCCCCAACGCAGCAGGGGTATTTGATCTCTCTGCCTCCAGCTTGATCCCCACTGCTCCCGACCTGCTGCTTCTCCCCTTGGAGCAGCTCATCTATCTGGAGCCGCTGGTCACCAACACCGTTTTTGGGGTGGCCCCGCTGGTGGAGATGGAATGGCTGGAGCGGGGCGGAGCAGCGACGGTGCAACAAGCTTGGCAACGGCAGAATCGCCGCCTCATCCTGAGCGAGACCGGAGATGTTGGCCATTCTCTGCCTCGGCAGGTGCCCCATCTCTACCGTGCCCGGAGCCGGATCCCAAGGGAGTTGGGCCCGCGCTTGCGCCGGCTGAGCCACGCAGAGCTGCTCAATGCCCTCGACCCAGTCCAACAGGCAGCCTATCTGCAGTTGCCAGCAGACCTGGATCCGCGCATTCCCGCCTTGGCTGAAGACGTTACCGCTGGGATCCCCGATGTCTTTGGCAAGGTGACGGCTTTGCAGAACTACCTGCTGGAGAACTACGCCTATACCACCGATCTGCCGGATCCCGGCCCTGAACCGCCTTTGGAAGCCTTTCTGTTCACCCATCGGCGGGGCCACTGCGAATATTTCGCCACAGCCCTGACGATACTGGCCCGCAGCATTGGCATCCCGGCCCGGATGGTGAATGGCTTTTTGGGCGGGCGCTGGGTGGCGCAGGAAAATTATCTGGCAGTACGCAATGCCGACGCCCATTCCTGGACGGAGATCCCCTTTGGCTCCTACGGGTGGATCATTTTCGATGCCACACCGGCAGAGGCCAATGTCAGCCGGCGGGAAACCTGGTGGGATCCCCTTCAAGATTTCTACGACAGCTTGCGCTTCCGCTGGTTTAAGTACGTCATCCAGTACGACCTATCCACCCAGCAGCAGATCTGGCGGCAGATTCAGGAGATGGCCAGCGCTGTAGCCGCCTCTCCGGATCGAGAGGATGTCGGTGCTGGCTTCCGTCGCAGCCTGGTTGCCTTGGGGCAAACGTTGCAGCAGAATGGCCTGCCGGTGTTGGGGGTGGTTTTGATCACCGGATCCATGGCCTATTGGGGTCGCCGCCGCCGCTATCGGGCTTTGCGCTGGCAGGATGGGGGGTGGATTCTGTTGGCCACTGCCGGCAATGGGGTTTTGCTGGGATCCCTGTGGCAGCCGCCCCCCGCATGGCCTACCTGGATGGTAGGGATCCTGCTGCCAGGGCTGACCTTTGCTCTGGTGCGCTGGAGTCCGGCAGCTCTGCCCAGATCCCAGCACCGGCGACAGGCGATCTCAAAGCTGTACCTGCAACTGCGGGAGGCTTCGACAGCAGTGGGGATCCCGGAGCACTTGGGGCCAGCGCAACGGGTTGAGCACCTGCGCCACTCCGATTTGCCACAAGCCCAGTTGGCCATCCGGTTCTTGGAGCGCTACATGGAGGTGCGCTTCGGTGGGATCCCGTTGGAGGTGGGGGAACTGCAGCGCTGGCAGCAGCAACTCAGACAGCTTAGGCAAGCATGGCAGCCACTGGCCAAAAACCCCGCCATCACCTCCAGAAGAGCCACTTGACCAGAGGGACGGCTGCGCCTTAGAACAGGTACCCCAAAAGCCCTGCGAGAAGCCTTGACAGTTATGAGACAGTTAAGAGATAGTTAACGTTAGTTATATACCCCGTAAGCTGCACTGTCAGACGGGGAAATCGCTCAGTGGCGCACTCGCTTCAGGCACGTTTCGCGCTGCTGCATTCCTATGCCCTTGCAAACTCATCTGAAGCTGTGTTACGTTTTTGAACGAGCAAGGGCGTGTTAGCTATGCGTAGCTATTCTTTGAGGGCGGCTTTGGCTGCAACTTTGTGTCTGCTGTCCTCGTCAGTTTTTTCCTCTAGTGTGGCTCAAGCGGCGCCTAAGCCAACCGGCAACGGTGCAATCTTCTTTCACCCAGATGGAACCTCAGCTTCCCACTGGGACATTACGCGCATTCTCCACTACGGCCCCGATGGCTTTCTGAACTGGGATCGTCTCCCCGTGATTGCCCCCTATCGCGGGCACCTTTTCGACCAGCTTGGGGGAACTTCCAACGCCGGAGCGGTGACCCATGCCACAGGAACTCGTGTCCACGCCAAGAGCTTTGGGTTGGATCCGGACGGCAAAGAGTACCCCTCTGCCAACGGCACCCTGAACACGATCATGGAAGATGCCGTGGCGGCAGGCTTGGGTACGGCTCTGGTGCAAACGGGATCCATCATTGAGCCGGGGACGGCTGCCTTCGTTGCCAAAGCTGCCAAGCGCAGCGACTATGAGGAGATTACCCTGCAGGTGGTGGAGTCAGGGGTAGACATCATCCTCGGCGCTGGCGAGGAATGGCTGCTGCCGGAAGGTGTCCAGGGCCGCTTTGGCAAAGGGAAGCGCAAGGATGGCCGCAACCTGATTGAGGAGGCCAAGAAAAAGGGGTACGCCGTTGTCTACACCCGCGACGAGCTGCTCAAGCTGCCGGCAGATGTCTCCAAGGTTTTGGGGGTGTTCAACGTCGAGGACACCTTCTACGACAAGCCTGAAGAAGAGTTGCGGAAAGAAAACTTGCCCAACTACATCGCCAGCGCCCCCACCATTGCCGAGATGACCGAATTTGCCCTGGCGCGGATCTCCCGCAATCCTAAGGGCTTCTTCGCCGTCATCGAAGAAGAGGGCACTGATAACATGTGCAACAACCTCAATGCCTCTGGCTGCCTGGAGGCCATGAAGCGGGCCGACGATGCCATCGGGGTGATTCTCAACTTTATCGAGAAGAATCCCAAGACCTTCATGATTACCACCAGCGACAGCAATGCCGGTGGCATGCAGCTGGTGGATGTCGAGTCTGCCGATAATCCTCTGCCGCCCACTGACGAAAGCGGCGCTCCCCTTGACGGGGTGGACGGCACGGGCACAAAGCCGTTCATTTCCGCTCCCGACAAAAATGGCAAGCGCTTTCCCTTTGCCGTGGCTTGGGCTACCGGAGATGACGTCGGCAGTGGAGTCATCGCTCGCGCTGCGGGCTTGAACGCTCGAGAGCTAGTGCCGGTCACTGGAATCCTGAACACAGACATCTACCGCATTCTCTACTTCGTGCTCTTCGGGGAGCGCATCCCCAGCGAGCTGAAGCCCTAGTGTCTGCTGTGGTCACCTGCCTTGGGCGGGTGTTTGCCCCACAAGCTCTGTCCGTCACGGGGGATCCATCCAGTGGATCCCCTTTTTTTATGAGAACCACATAACGGCGAAGGGGCTAGCTCAGCAAAGCAGATAGACGTAGTTCATTTTGCGTTAGAACTGTACTACAGTGGGCTATCATGGAGCCGAGACTGTCCTTTGGGTTTGAGTTTGTTCCACCAACGCGAACTGCGATCTTCAACCATGCCCACTCCCGCTGACTCCTCTCCATCCCCCCTTCTCCAAAGCGACGAGGTTCTCAAGCCTGAGGACTCTGTTCCGCTGAGGGGGACGGTATTGGCGGCCCGTGAGCCTTTTTTGGGGCTGTTGCGGGATCTGGCGCGGGCCTACCAAGCTTTTGAAAATTACGCCGGGGTTCACATTCGGCAAATGGGGCTGACGGCCCCCCAATTCGATGTGTTGGTTACCCTTGGCAATACCCCTGGGATGACCATGAATGTCTTGGCCCAAAAAACGCTGGTGACCAAAGGGACACTGACCGGCATTGTGGATCGCCTGGAACAAAAAGGGCTGGTGCGCCGGGAAGTGCCCCCGGAAAACCGACGCTGCTTTAAGGTCGTGCTGACAGAAGCGGGGGAAAAACTGTTTGAGGAAATTTTCCCGGCCCACGTCGCCTACTTGAAAGAGCGCTTCCAAAAGCTGGATCCCTCGGAGATGGCGCAGATCCAGGCTTGCCTTAAAAAACTGCAGGCTATTTTCTAGCGCTTTCAGATTCCCCCTTGCTGAGGAGGGATCCCCTCTAGCCCGGTTCAAACGGCTGCCCCAGAGCTGCCGGCGGAGTGGCCTTCACCGCCTGCTGGATCCAGCGCCGCAGCCGAGGTGGGATCCCGCGCAAGCCGTACTCCCACCATTCCCCAGAAGTGAGCACCAACACCAAAATCATCAACACAAAGGGAGCCACCGTAAAAACTTGGGTGGGCACGGCGCGGATGGTAGTCTGGGCAACTCCGGCAAAGGACTGCAAAATGCCGAACAGGTAGGCCCCCAGAGCTACCCGCAAGGGGTTCCAGCCGCCGAAGATGACGATGGCCAAGGCAATCCAGCCATACCCTGCTGTATGTCGGTGGCTCCAGCCGGCCTTGAAATCCAGAGAAAAGGCAGCCCCCGCCAAGCCCAATAGGGATCCCCCCACAAGGGTGTAAACATAGCGCCAGAAAATGACATCGGTGCCGCGGGCAAAGGCTGCTGCCGGCTGTTCTCCCATGGCCCGCAACATCAGGCCAGGCTGAGTGCGATACAAAAAGAACCAAGTTCCCCCGATGAGCGCGTAGCTGGCGTACAGCAACAGATCCCCTTGGAACAGGAGTGGCCCCAGCAGCGGCACCTCTCTCAGGAAGGGGATGGGCAGGCTGGGCACCGTTGGCCCTGGGATCCGCACGAACGGATTGCCCAAAAAGGAAGACAAATCCGCCCCCAATAGGGTCAAGACGAAACCAATGGCAATTTGGGATCCCTTCAGGGTCAGCGAGCCAAAGGCCACGATCCCAGCAAACAGCGCTCCCACCGCGGCGGCAGCCAAAAAGCCCAATACCAAGCTTCCCGTCAGCTTGGCCACGGCGAACCCAACCATGGCGGCCAGCATGATCGTCCCCTCTGCGGAGAGGTTGATCACCCCTGCCCGCTCGGTAATGGTTTCCCCTATGCAGGCAAAGACCAACGGTGTGGCGGTGGCAATGGCAGTGGAGAGAATAGCAACCAGTTGGGCAGCGGTCATTATGAGCCTGTCGAGAACTCGGGTTGGGTTAACGCATTTGCAGTTGCTGCGGGAATGCGCCTGTCGATCTGGTCATCGCCTCACCCCAACACCCAGAGCATGAAAGCCACCCCTAGGGTGACGGCACCAAACAGAGCATAGCTGATCCGGCGCAGCGGCCTCAGTTGCAGGGCATGCAGATCCTTAAGCCAGCCCAGCCCCAAGGATTCGACAAAGCGATCCAGCACCGCCTGCATAGGGTAGGCGTAAACCGATCCTTGCTCCTTAAAGTTCACCAGCACAACCAGCAGTGTAGCGTAGCCCCAGAGGAGGCCCCAGAGCACAGCGCTCAACCCGATTAAAATTGGCTCAAACATCGACTTTCCCTTGCCTTCTATAGGCATGTCCACTGCTTGCGTGAGCGGGAGACGGAGTTCTTTGAGCCTGGGGGACTTGGATCTCATTATTCCGGTTGTTTTCCCGTTGAGGCTGCCCTCCCTCAGACAAGAGCGTAGAAGGGATCCCAGCTTGCTTGCAGAGATCACGCCGGTTCTCTTCTGCCCGTCCAGGCCAGAAGATGACAAACTGGAAGTACCCGCTCGGAGTTATCTCGTCAAATCTCCATGAGTTCTCGCTACCTGCTGCCCCCCGCTGAACCCAAGTCTGTCGGTACTGCCTATATCCTCTGGGCGTTGGGCATCTTCGGGATCTGTGGCGTCCATCGCTTCTACCTGGGCAAGACTGGAACAGGCATCCTCTGGCTGTTCACCTTTGGCCTGCTGGGCTTTGGCCAGTTAATTGACCTGTTTTTGATCCCAGGCATGGTGGAAAATCACAACTTCAAACTGGCAGTTCTACAGGGATCCCAGCCTTCCCCAACGCCTGCAAAGGCCGTTTCAGCGCCTTCTCAGCCCTTGAAAGGTCAAGCTCTGATGCGGGAGATCCTGCGGCTAGCCCAACAGCGGCAAGGGATCCTCACTCTTGCGGAGATAGCTATCGACTTACCTGCCGACTTTGACGAAATTGAAAAGGCGCTGCAAGAGCTGAGCCGGCGGAGCATGGCTTTCCCCGAAAACAACCCGGTCACTGGAGCGGTAGAATACCACTTCCCTCACCTGCTGCACCGCTCCCCCGACCAACGTTCGCTCTAGATGCCCTCCTGCAGACCTCTACTGGGATCCCAGGATCCCTTGACGTTTGGCTAGCCGCATTGCCCGGCGAAAGGTCAGCAAGCCCAGGCCGAAGTAGAAAACGCCGCTGGCTAGAGCCATGGCCAAGCGCACGGGATCCAAGCCCGCCTCCCGCACCATCACGTCTCGCAGCAGCCCCGCCCCCGCTGTCATGGGTAGCATCTGCCCCAGCCCCTTCAGGGATCCCGGCCATTCTTCCGTGGGAGCAGCCAACAGGAAAAGCAGGCCGAATTGGCTGATGATCAAAAGCTGCTGAATTCGCTTCCAAATTAGAGCAGCGGATCCCAGCAAAAACGAGAAGCCGTAGGCCCCCAGCACCACGCTCACCAAAGGCAACACCAGAGCAGGGGGAAACCGCAACCGGCTGCCCGTCAGCAATAAGATGACGCCCAGAATGACGACGACAATGGAAAAGCGCAACACCAAGCTGGCACAAGCCCGTGCCAGAAACAGGGTGGCCGCGGAAAAGGGCGAAAGCAGCACCTGCTCTAGCGTCCCCGTCTGGGCTTCCACCTGCAGGTTAAGGGCAATATCGTTGACCACAAAAATGACCAGCGTCCAGAGCACATAGCCAATCACGACCGCATCCAACCGTTCGCCAAATTGGGAGGCAGGCCCTGCCACATATTGGGCGCCGGCAAAGAGGGCATAGAAGAAGAACGTGGTGATCAGGATCCCGCCCAGGGCCTCCGCCGGATAGCGAATGTACTGGATCCAGGCCCGCTTTAGTTCAGCCCAAAACAGGTGTATCACCGGCATCATCCTTGCCCCTCTCCCCTTTTCAACAACTCGAGGAAAATATGGGTGAGATCGGCTTCCTCTCGTTTGAGGCTGAGCAAGGGCAAAGGCTTCAAGATCTCCAGCACCTGATAGAGCATCTCTGGCGGGCCGCTGAACCGCACCCGATGGGATCCGAGAATCTCCACCCCTTGGCGGGCCAGTTGTTCAACCCTCCAGGGATCCAGCCCCTGTTCCAGCTCGATCCGGTAAGTACCGACGGCGCCGGCAAAGTGCCGGATCAACTCTCCCGTGGGGGCTTGGGCGATGATCACCCCTTGTCGAATAACGGCTACCTGATCCGAGAGCGCTTCCGCAATATCCAGTTGATGGGTGGTGAGCAAGATGGCTCGACCCGAAGCGGCAATTTGGCGGATCAGGGATTTCACCGCTTGCGCCGATTCCACATCCAACCCCAGGGTGGGCTCATCCAGCAGCAACAGGGCCGGTTGATGCAGGAGGGCGACGGCAATGGCCACCTTCTGCTGCATGCCCCGCGAAAGGGTTTGCACGGCAACATCCCGCTTTTCCCACAGGCCAAAGGTCTCCAGGAGCTCTAGCCCCCGTTGCCGAGCGGTTCTGGGGGATAGCCCCCGCAGCACACCGAAGTACTCCAGGTTCTGTAGGGGGGTCATCCGCCAGTAGAGGTTGCGGTTGCCTTCCAGCACCGCCCCTACTTGGGCCAATGTGCCAGGATCCCTGTGGGGATCCCGTCCGAGAACGCACACTGTGCCCGCGTCGGGTTGGATCAGGCCGGCAATCATCTTAATGGTGGTGGTCTTGCCGGCCCCGTTGGGCCCCAAAAAAGCCAGGATCTCCCCTGCCGCCATCGTCAGGGATACATCCACCACCGCCCGCACCTCCTTGCTCCCCTGCCGGTAGGTCTTCTGCAGGTGGTGGGCTTCTAGAACTTTACATGACGCGAACACGATGCAAACGCGAAGCCGATGCAAAAAGGAGCGCTGAAGAGAGGAGGGCCGGCCATTCCACTCTCTCACACCAGAGCATGGGCCCGCCTCGAGAGGGATCCGGCAAGATCTAGGGGGTCATTGGGATCCCAGCCTCCATCCGGCTCAGGGCCAGGCTCATCTTGTCCAGCCACTGCAAAAGGCTCTCCAGTTGCTGCGCTGCCGGTACCATCCCCAGCCCTCGCACCGTCACCTTGCCCGGTTGGTAGACAAAGCGAGGCTGCAGGTGAGTGGGCAGAGCCTCTTTCAGGCGATTCCAAGCCGGCTCCTCCATGGGGGTTTCCAAAAGGACATGCTCCTTGGCTGGCCTAATGCGGGAAAAGCCCAGCGTGCGGGCCAGGATCTTCAGCTCCATCACCCGCAGCAGCTCCTGGGTAGGCTTGGGCAGGGGGCCAAAGCGGTCTTGCCATTCCTGGGCAATTTGCAACAGCTCGACCCGAGAGCCAGCAGCGGCCAGTTGTCGATAAGCCTGCATCTTTTGATCTTCGTCGGGAATATAGCTTTGCGGGATCATAGCGGTAACATTCAGGTCGATTTGCGTGTCCTCCACCTGTGGGATCTCCTGGCCGCGAATTTCTCGAATAGCCTCTTGCAGCATCTCCAGGTAAAGATCGAAGCCCACTGCATTGACTTGCCCGGATTGTTCCGTTCCCAGCAGGTTGCCAATGCCACGAATTTCCATATCCCGCATTGCCAACTGATAGCCGGATCCCAGTTGGGTAAATTCCTGAATGGCCTGTAGGCGTTTGCGGGCCTCCTCGGTGAGGATCCCGTCTTCTCGGTAAAACAGCCAAGCATGGGCTTGGATCCCAGCCCGGCCCACCCGCCCCCGCAGCTGGTATAGCTGAGCCAATCCAAACTCCTGAGCATTTTCAATCAAAATGGTGTTGACGCGGGGAATATCCAAACCGGATTCGATAATCGTCGTGCAGACCAGGATATCGATTTCCCCATTGTTAAAAGCCAGCATCGTTGCCTCTAGCTCCCCTTCCGGCATCTGCCCGTGGGCAATGGCAATGCGAGCACCGGGCACCCACTCCCGCAATTTGGCACTGGTTTCTTCGATGCCTTCAATGCGGTTGACGACATAGAAGACTTGACCGCCGCGATCCAACTCTTGGCGGATAGCCGTGCGGATGACTTCGGGGTTGTAGGGAGAAAGGTGAGTTTTGATAGGCCGGCGGGAAGGAGGCGGAGTTTGGATCAAGCTCATTTCCCGCAAACCCGACAAGGCCATATACAGAGTGCGGGGAATAGGGGTGGCGGTGAGGGTGAGTACATCCACCTGGGTTTTGAGAAGTTTGATTTTCTCTTTTTGGTTGACGCCAAAGCGCTGCTCTTCGTCAATAACCAAAAGGCCTAAATCCCGAAATTGCACATCCTTGCCCAAAAGCTGGTGGGTGCCCACCACAACATCCAGTTCGCCACTCTTGAGACGGGATAGGATTTCTTTTTTCTCCTCCGAGGTGCGGAAGCGGTTGAGCAAGCCCACTTGAATAGGATAGGGAGCAAAGCGCTCTTTGAGGGTGTGGTAGTGCTGCTGGGTAAGAATGGTGGTTGGCGCCAGGAGAGCTACTTGCTTGCCGGCGGTTACGGCTTTGAAAATGGCACGGATTGCCACCTCTGTTTTGCCAAAGCCCACGTCCCCACACAGCAGCCGATCCATAGGGCGTGGAGATTCCATATCCCGCTTGATCTCCTGGACAGCTCGGAGTTGATCCGGCGTCAGGGGATAGGGGAAAGAATCTTCCAGCTCCTGTTGCCAAGGAGAATCGGGCGGGAAGGCATAGCCCTCCTGTTCGGCGCGTTTGGCATAGAGCTGCAGCAGGTCAAAGGCCACTTTTCGCAGGCTCTTTTTCACCTTCTGTTTGGTCTTTTCCCAGGTGCTGCCGGACATCTTGTGCAGGGCAGGTGGTCCATCCCCGCTGGCGCGGTAGCGGGAAAGGGAGTTGACCTGGTCGGCAGCCACCCGCAACAGGCCATCGCTGTATTGAATAACCAGGTACTCGCGGGTTTCGCCCCCAATGGTGAGGCTTTCTAAGCGCAGAAACTGGCCAATGCCATGGGCCTTGTGAACGACAAAATCCCCTGGCTTGAGCAGGTTGGGATCCACCTGGCGAGAGCTGGCCTGGCGGCGCTTGCGCACATAAGTAGGGGTGGCCAGGCTGTGCTGGCCGAAAAACTCGCGGTCGGTGAGCACCACCCACCCCAAGGTGGGCAGGAGAACCCCCTCCAGCTCGGCCAGGCCGGAATACTTGAGGGCCACCGGGGTGTAGGACTGCAGCTGGCGCTCGATGGCCGGGAAGTCTTTGGGATTGGGCACGTACTGGGCGGGGCAGTCGTGTTCCTGCAGCAGAGCTACGGTGCGGGAGGGCTGAGCAGAGAGGATCCACACCTGCAACTGCTGCTTGCGGTACTCGCGCAGGGTTTTGGCCAGGGATCCAAATTGGTGGGGAGCAGTAGGCACAGGCCGGCTTTTTAGGTCAAGGGCAGCTTCGGCTTCGCCAGCAGGGGCAAAGGTGCGGGCCAACAGGCAGGGGAAGGGATCCCAGTCGGGAGCCTTGAGATCAAAGGGGCGGTGGAAAGGCACCAGAGCTGGCTCGCTGGCCCGGGCCAGCTGCCACTGCTCCTGGGCGTGGCTTAGCCACTGCCGGCTGTGGGCTTGGCACTGCTCCGGCTCGTCGATCAGGATCAAAGCCTCGGGATCCAGATAGCTGAGCAGATTGGCGGGAGGGGTGTAGAGCAGGCCGAGAAAACGGCGCAAGCCCTCCGGAGGAGACGGCGACTGCTCCAACTGCTGCCGTAGGCCCTGGGAGAGCTGATCGGCTTTTTCGTGCAGAGCTGGCCAGAGGATGGGTCCGTAGCCAGTGGGGGTCAGCCAGACGTAGGGGATCCCATCTTGGGAGCGCTGGCTGACTGGGTCAAACTCCCGCAGTCGCTCCAGCTCGTTGCCAAACCACTCTAGGCGCACCGGCCATTCGCAGGCCACCGGGAAAACGTCGAGAATATCGCCTCTCTGGCTCCACTCCCCTTCGCTTTCCACCAGGCTTACCCGCCGATAGCCCAGACGAGCCAACTGCTGCCCCAACTGCTGCGGCGACATCTCCAGGCCGGGTTCCAGCTTGAGGCAAAAGGCCCGCAACACCTCTGGAGGGGGAAGGTGGGGTTGGAGGGCCCGCTCCGTGGCTACAATGGCCATGTCCTTCCTGCCCTGGAGACCATCGGCCAGCACCTGAAACTGACCCCACACCAGCTCCGGTTCCAGGTCAAAAGGTTCGTAAGGGGAAGCCTCGGAGGTGGGGTAGAGCTGCACCGTCTCCCAGCCCATGCCCTCCAGTTGCGCCGTCCAGCGGCCTGCCTCCTCCAAGGTGGCGGTGACCACCAGCAGGGATCTTCCCTCCTGCTGGGCCAAAGCCGAGGCGATCAACCCCTTGGCAATCCGCCCTGCCCCCTGCAGATCTGCCTGTCGCCGTGATCTCAACCGGGCGGCCAACTCTTGCATCAAGCCAGATTGGGCCAGAAAGCGCACCAGCGGAATAAACGACATCTTCCACCCCACACTGCAAACTGCGATCCCAACAAGCAGGGATCCCAATTCTGGCAGGCTCCGGGGACAATCAGCAGCTGTCTGCTGGCGCTGTAGACGGGAAGTCGCCCCTTGCTGGGAATTGCTCCTCGATCTATTGGGACAACAGTTTTGTTGTTTAAAGACGAAGAAAACCAGAACCCTATGTCAATGGCCTGCCAGTTTTTGGCCGCTAGGTTCACAGAGGGCTTTTTGCTTTGTAGTCCAAATTACAAAAAAAGGTCTATATCTCACAGAATCCTAAAATTAACCTTTAGAGTCGGACGGCTTGTCGATTGTCTTAGCCAAGATTCGATGTTAGAAGGAACCACAAAGCGCGGCTTTCCCGGCCTCATCTGATGTCTGCCAGTCAGCAAGATGTTTTTCATGCAAGAGATGTAGCTGTATCAATTGCAGCAGATGTTGTCGGAAAAAGCTGCATGAATCAATCCACCTAAACTTGGTACAAATTATGTTTCTAGACACCGTCGCGCTTTCTCGGCTACAATTTGCCCTCACGGCCATTTTTCACATGTTGTGGCCGGTTTTAACAACGGGGATGGCCATTTACCTTGTTGTTATTGAGGGGCTTTGGCTAAAAACCCGCAACCTAGATTACTATCGTCACGCTCGTTTCTGGTCAAAACTCTATGTGTTGAACTTTGGCATTGGCGTGGCCTCAGGCTTGCCAATGGCCTTTCAATTTGGCATGAACTGGGCACCCTTTTCCGAAGCGGTGGGAGATTTTTTTGGAACCATCCTGGGCTTTGAGGGCACGATGGCCTTTATGCTGGAGGCCAGCTTTCTGGGGATCATGCTGTTCGGCTGGGAGCGCGTCCCGCCGGTGATTCACTGGATCTCGACGATCCTGGTGGCTTTTGGCGCCAACCTCTCCACCTTTTGGATCCTGACGGCCAACTCTTGGCTGCAGACGCCGGCAGGTGGCGTGTTCGTCGATGGGAAATTTGTGGTGCGGGACTACCTGCAAGCTATTGTCAACCCCTTCATGGTCAACAGCTTTCTGCACATGTTTTTTGCCACCTTGGAAACCTCTTTGTTTGTTATCGGTGGCATCAGTGCCTGGTACATTCTCAAGCGGCGGCACAGCGAGTTCTTCTCCCGCTCCCTCAAAGTGGTCTTGGCAATGACCCTGGTGGTCGCCCCTTTGCAGGTGTTCGTCGGCCATCTGAGCGCGGAGCAAGTCTATCGCTATCAGCCGGCCAAGCTGGCGGCCATGGAGGCCCAGTGGGAGACGATCCCTGCCGGCGAGCGGGCAGACTGGAGCCTGTTGGCTGTGCCCAACGACCGCGAAGAGCGCAACGAGTGGGAGGTGAAGATCCCTGGCGCGCTGGGCTATCTGCTGGAGTTCAAACCCAGGCTGGATCGACCCATTCAAGGGCTCAAAAGCTGGGATCCCCAAAATCGTCCCCACATGGTTGGCCTCATCTACTACTCCTTTAGGACAATGGTGGCCATTGGCCTCCTCCTAGCCGGGCTTGTCGGAGTTACCCTTGTGCAATGGCTGAGGGGCAAGCTCTCAGTGGAGGCCCTTTCTCAGCAAAAGTGGCTGATGAGAGCTTGGATCTTCGCAGCACCCCTGGGATACATCGCCGTTGAAACCGGTTGGATCGTCCGCTGTGTGGGTCGGCAGCCCTGGATTGTGTATGGACAACTGCGCACGGTGGAATCGGTTTCGCCCCTGCCGGCAGGAGAAGTGCTGTTTTCTCTGGTTGGCCTGACCGCGTTGTACACTGTGTTCTTCGTTGCCGCTCTCTACTTTGGCAGCCGCATCATCCGCGAAGGGCCAAACCTGGAGTTGCCCGCCCCTGTCCCGGCAACGCAGCCGGTGATCGTGGTCGAGCCTGCCCGCCACGAGCCAGATCGCCGTCCTGCAGAAGCTCGGTAGCAGCAGTTTGGTAGCCATCTAACTGGTGACTCCAAGTAGCAACAGGGCAACGTAGCAGGCCCATTCCCCACAGCAGTGAAACCCTTCGCTACGTCAACTCCCAACTTCCCTTCCCTAGAGGGAGAGGGACTGGGGATCGCCATCGGGAACTGTCTCGCACTGGTCAGAAATACTCAAAGCAGAGGGAACAGCGATGGAATCTTTTGAGCCTTTACAGCGGTTTCTGCCCCAGGTTTGGTTTTTTATCCTGGGCCTATTCCTATTTCTCTACGTTCTGCTGGACGGGTTTGATCTGGGAGTTGGTATCCTCTCCCTGACGGCCTCCAGCGAGACGCGGCGCAGCATTCTCATGACCAGCTTGGGCAATGTTTGGGATGCCAACGAGACGTGGCTGGTGTTGATGGGGGGATCCCTATTTGGATCTTTTCCTCTCGCCTACGCCACCATTCTCAATGCCCTCTACATACCCTTGGTGATCATGGTGGTGGGCCTGATCTTGCGGGCCGTTTCCTTCGAGTTTCGGGAAAACGCCGACAACAAGTTGGTTTGGAACCTGGCCTTTGGAGTGGGCAGCTTTTTGGCAGCCTTGGGCCAGGGATTTGCCTTGGGCAGCGTCTTCGAAGGGATCCGCGTGGACGAAGCCGGCCACTTTGCCGGCAGCCCCTGGGATTGGCTGACCTGGCGCACGCTGTTGGTGGCTCTTACTTTGATCCAGGGCTATGTGTTAATCGGCTCAGCCTACCTAATCGTTAAGACCACCGGCGAGCTTCAGGAAACCTACTACAAGACGGCAACCATCGCCACCTGGACAACTTTACTGGGGGCAGTGTTTATCACCATCAGCACTCCTATCATGTCCGAGCAGGCGCGTGCTCAGCTTTTCTCGCCCCCTCTTTTCTACATCTTTGCTGCCATCCCAGTTCTGGGACTTTTGTTGGTGGCGTTGTTGCTGCGCAGCCTGCGCCGGCGGGAAGAAAATAGCGTTTTGGTTTACACTTTTTTGATCTTTGCGCTTTCTTTTATCGGCTTGGGGTTCATGGTCTTCCCCAACATCATCCCCCCCAGCGTCACCATCTACGAAGCGGCAGCCTCCCCCAGCTCGCTGGTGTTTATGCTCACCTTTATTGGCTTTCTGATCCCGGTTATCTTGTCCTACAACATCTACAACTACGTGGTGTTCCGGGGCAAGATCGTGGTGCAGGAAGTGGCGGCGGAAGAGGCCAAAGTTCCAGAGGCAGTTTAAGCTGGCCTGAGGATGCAGCAATAACCCCGCCCGGTGATGGGCGGGGCAATTTTTTAGGTGCAATCGAACGTCTACAGAGAAAGGCTGATACATTTACGCTGAACACTGCTGAGCATTACTGCTCAACGGTGAAGCGATAGCATTCTGTCCGTCTCCGAACAGAAAGGCGGTATCCCGCAAAGCCCTGAGCATAACACCCAGAGCGCCTTGCCAATCTCGTGGTAGCCTATGGTTGCACTTTGGGCATCTAAACACCTTTGCACCACCCAACTTAGTGTGGATGTGCCCGCACTTGGTACAGGTTTTGCTGGTGTACGCTTCCGATACTTCCACGACAACCACGTTTTTCTTCTTGGCTTGAAACTTCAGGAACTGCTTGAACCGGTAGTGCGCCCAGGTGAGCATCGCCCTTGCTGTCTTGCTACCAAACTTCCTCCCTGCCTTGGCAACCATCTTGGCTGACTCGAAAGTGGGGAGGAATATCAATCGGTAGTTATCCGTTAGGAACGCCGCTACCTTGCGATGGCACTCGTCCACCAAGTTCCTGATTCTCTCCCGCAGACGAAACGCCGCTTGCCGCATTCGCCTACGCTTGGGTCTCGGTGCTTTACTCAGCCTAGACTGCAGATCGTCTAGGTGGTAGCACAGCCGAGTGATTCTACCAAAGTCCCCCTTGGCGATATCTACAAAACCTGCTCTCACTCTCTCTTGAGCCATTGCCGGATCTGCTCGGCAGCTACATCGCGACCTCCCAACCCAAAAGCCAACGCCACCGCCACGGCAATCGCCCCCAGAACCAGACCAAAAGCCAACACCACAATGTCGGTGGCCACGCCCATCTGCTGCAGGGCCATGGCGCCAACAAAAACCAAGATAGCCACCCGCGCCGCCTGGGCCAGTACCCCTGAGGAAGGGCTACCCAAGCTCTTGATCATAGAGTGGGCCAAATTGGCCAAATAAAGACCGATCCCAAACACCAGGGCGCCGATGAGCACCCGACCGGAAATCAGCAACAGCCCCTGCACAATGTCGGTTAGGGCGGCAAACTGCAGCAACTCCACTGCCGGCACCGCCCCAAACAAGACCACGCCTACCCAGACCACCAAGCCGGCGATCTCGGAGGGAGTGCGACGTTTGGCAGCGGGATCCCCTTCAGGCTCAGGAGCAGCGGCCAGGGGCAAGCCCAGCCCCGCGACCAGACGGTCAAAACCCACCGCCTGCAGCAACTGGGTTACCAAGCTGGCCAAAAATTGCCCCAGCAAGTAAAAGACGGCCAGGATCAAAGCGGATCCCGCGATCAAGGGAATGGCCCGCAACACCTGCTCCAGCATCGCCACCGCCGGATCGGAGATGGCCCGAATTTCCAAGGCATTCAGCGCCGCAATCACCGCCGGGATCAACACCAAGACATACACCACCGTCCCGACGATCTGGGCCAACTGGGGAACGCCAAAGCGTGCCCCCAACCGATTTGCCCCTGCTGCCACCAACAAATTGGAGACGATCCCACGCACGATGCGGGCCAAAAACCAGCCCACTGCACCGATGATCAGCGCTCCCAAAATCCGCGGCACCATCGACAGCAACTGATCCAGCAGGTTTTGCACCGGCTGCAGCGGCCCCTGCAGGTTCAGGGTATCCAGGATGATCGGCAAAAAGAACAGCAGAATCAGCCAGTAAAGGGCATTGCCCAAAGTTTCATTCAGCAGGAAAGGGGTGACCTCTGTACCTCCCTCTTGGCCGGTCGGGGTTCCTTCTGCACCTGCCTCACCGGCAGTGCTTTCCTGCTGTAGAGGCCGGGCCAACTGCTCATCGAGGTTGAAACGCCGCAGCCCCTGGATGACTGCCAGCCGGGCAACTGTAGCCACCGCCCAGCCCACAGCCAGCAGCACCAGCGCCCCACCCACCCGTGGCAGATAAACGAAGATTTCCCCCAAAAACCTGTTGAGCGGATCGGAGACAGCTTGAAGCTGCAGGGCATTCAGTACCGCCACCAACACAAAAGCAAGAATCACCCAGTAGACGGCAGCGGCCACCCAGCGCTCCGTTTGGGGCAGCTTCTCGCCGGGCTTTTGGCCCAAAACCCAAGCAGCCAAGCGATTGTCCAGTTGCGTCCTTTTGAGCAGTCCTCTAACGCCGAAGGCTACTGCCATGGCCACTATCCAACCCAGAATTAAGATGGCAATCGCCGCAAGGAGATTGGGCATAAAATCGATAAGCCTAGACCAAAGACTGACGACAAAAGAGATGGCCTCATCTCCAATGGTGTTTCCAGAGGTGTCCATAATGATCCTCACAGCTTGAAAATGCTCAGGATGGACAGATAACAAGTGTAGGTTAACCTGAAGTGTTTTTTCAGGCAAGTTGGCCAAAGGGGGAATATGATATGAGAAATATATATTGAGGCAGAAATGTCGGATCTCGAAATAAAACTTCACATTCTATTAACCCAAGGGCTCCAGCCATCAGTCAAAGCTCCGATGGGCCATCGAACGGCAAGGATCGAATTCAAGTTGTTGATACCGCAGATTATAGCTTTTCCCCACCGAGCAGGAGCTTTGTAGATTAAGTCAGGATCTCTGTTGTGCGATGGATGCGGCTGCATTGGCTAGAGTCAGTGTTGCTGGGAGGAACTGTAGCGGGCAGTTTGCATCCACAGAATGAGAGCATTTTGATGACCTATATAAAGAATCAAACGGGCAATCGACACTCGGTCAATGGGTTGGATCCCCTGTAGCCTTGATATGCTTAGCCTATTGGCTTGCTCACTGTCTGACCTAAGGTGTATCCCGAAATACGTTTGCAGTTCTTCAATTTACAATTGATAGCCTTCTAAATCGGTTTCTTCCAATACACCAGCGCATCTTCTCCGTTGTAATACCCCTTGCGACGTCCCAGCCGTTGAAACCCTGCCGATTCGTACAGGCGGATTGCCGCTTGATTGGAAGCCTTTACCTCCAGAGTGGCCCAGCGGCAGCCTGCTGCTCTCGCTTGGTTCAGCAGTTCTTCCAGAATCCGCCGGCCCAAACCCTGTTGCCGGTGCTCGGGATCCACCGCCAAGGAGATGATATGCGCTTCTTCTTCAATGCGCCAGAGAATGCCGAAGCCCACCAGCTCTTTTGTCGTCTGCGTCGGCGAAGTGGGGTTTGGAGAGGGAAGGGGAAACTCGGCTCGGCCCGAGCCACACGAAGCGCCAACGGCAGCGGGTTCCGCCACTACCCCAATCACCGTGCTTGTGGGTCGTTCCAGCTCCGCTCGATATCCCTGTTCTCCCCAGTATCCCCCATAGCATCGCCGATCCAGCTCCAGCAGTTGGGGCAGGGCAGTGATGTCCAACAGCTGCAGCCGATAACTCGTACCGCTCATGGTGGCCTAGTCTCGCAATTCGCAGAATTCCGCCAACAACAACTGCCCCAAGGGATCGTCATCGGGAGCCGCGTAGGGCAAGGCTCTGCGGCTGATGCTCAAGATGTTGCCCCCCGATTGGGGATGGTGCTCCGCACCGCTTTCGCGAACAGGCTTGAGTTCGTAGTCGATCCCTTCGGTGAAGCCGGCTTCCTGTAGGTAGTCTTGGGCAGCTTTGAGGATCCCTTCTCGCAGTTGCGCTTTGACCGCAGGGGCCATGAGGTGGCGAACAAACCACTGGGCGCTGGCGGGATCCACCTCGGCCAGGTATTGGAGGGCAGGGGTCAACACAGCAGGGCGCTCTTGAGGGGACAAGCCGTTCACCTGCTGAGCTACCGCGGGCACATCCCGCCGTTGCATGGCCTGGATCAGGGCTTGTGTGGCTGGAGAAAATGAGGGATCCGACACTTGGCTCATGGCTGGGGGTACCAGAGGAATTCGAGGGTGCGAACAATGGTCTCTGCTTGCTGTAGGGAAGAAGCGGTCGGCAGACAGACGGTTACATGGCCCAGTTTTCGCCCTGGGCGGGCAGGGGTTTTGTGGTACCAATGCACCGTGGCATTGGGGAGCTGGGCCAGGCACTGCCGCTTTTCTGCGTAATCGCCGGTGGCATGCTCATAGCCCAAGAGGTTCACCATCACTGCCCCCCCACACTTGAGGGAGGGATCCCCCAAGGGCAGGCCGAGGATGGCCCGCAGGTGTTGCTCGAATTGTGAGGTGCGGCAGGCTTCCAGGGTGTAGTGGCCGGAATTGTGGACCCGCGGCGAGATTTCGTTGATCCAGATCCCGGCCTTGGGGTGGGGCGGCGGCACCCAGAACAGCTCGATGCCAAACACGCCAACTGCACCCAATTTTTCCATCAGATCGGCTGCCAAGCGCCGGATCTCGGCCTCGGTGGTTGGGGGGATGCGGGCAGGCACCAGGACATGGCGGCAGACTTGCTCGATCTGCACAGTTTCCACCACCGGGTAAACCCGGATCTCTCCCCTCAGCCCCCGCGCCACCATCACCGCCAGCTCCCGCTCGAACGGGATCCATTCCTCCAGCAATAGCGGGATCCCCTCAGATTGGCTAAGGGCCTGCTGCAAAGCCGCTCGCTCGTGCAAGATGCGGGTGCCCTGCCCATCGTAGCCCTGCCGCCGTCGCTTGAGCACCACCGGAAAGCTCAGTCCAGCCAGGTCTGCCGAATCCAACACCGCCTCCAGCGGGAAGAAAGCCGGCACCGGCAACCCCAACCGCGCCAGGAACTGCCGTTGGTGCAACTTGTCCAGCAGCGGCTCTAGCGTGCTGAGACTAGGACGAAAGCGGGATCCCTCCGGATCCAGTTTTTTCAGCTCCGGCAGAGGGATAAACTCGTTTTCAAAAGTAACCACCGGGCAGCGCTTCAACAACTGGGCCGTGGCCTGGCTGTCGGCTGTGGATCCCCAAACCACCCCATCGGCCACTGCCACCGCCGGATCGGTGGGAGCAGCAGCCTGCACCACCAGCGGGATCCCCATCTGGCGAGCTGCCAAGGCCAACATCTGCGCCAACTGCCCGCCGCCGATCACCCCCACAGGTTGGGATCTCTGGTCTTTTGAGGATACCTGGGTTTCCACAGCCGTACCGTTATACTGGGTGGTGGGCCGCTGTCCATTGCTTCTTGGATCCAGAACCCCATTATGGAACCCCTTGCCCTCCAGCGCTAGGAGAAAAACGGTGGAACCCTCTCAACCCTCTGAGCTGAGAGCTCTAATCAACCGGGCTTTGGCGGACAAAGTCTTGACTCGCGCCGAGCAACAGCAGATTCTCAGTGCCGTCATGGCCGATCAAGAAATTTCCCCAGAAGAGCACGAACTGCTGGAATCGATTGTGGAGCGCCTAAACAGTGGCGAGATCCGCGCTGTCGATTGAGCCCTGCCTTAAGACTGAGAGTGTCCCTAGGATTTTGGAGAATTGGATCCCAGTCTGTCCTTCGGCGCTGGGTATTCAGTCTGCAATGCTTGGGTCAATCCCGGTGGGTGGATCGCCTAGAATAATCCACAACCCACCTCTTTCTGCTGCCATGAGTTCTCACTCTTCAGATTGGTTCACGCGGGCTCGCCACATTTTTTACGGCACGGCCACCGCTCTGGTGGAGATCCTGCAAGACCCGGAAAAGCGCACCGAAAACCTCAACCGCCTTTCGATGGACTTGGGACAACTGGCGGCGGAGCTGGAGCAAAAGGGAGAGTTGATCGAGCAGGAGGCAGTTCGTTACGTTGAGAGTCTCAGGGATCCAGCCGCCAACGCCCCCTCGGCAAGTCCTGACTCTGAAGCGCCTGTCGAGAATGCTCCCCCGACACCAGCTTCCTCCCCCAACAAGCCGGCTATCTCCAGAGAAGAGATGGCTGAGTTGATGGAGCTGATCCATCAGATTGAGTCCTTGCGCCTGGATTTGGAGCGGTTGCGCACCTCGTCCTGAGTCCTGTGCGGTTCGATATCCTTACCCTTTTCCCCGAATTTTTTGAAACGCCGCTGCGCATTGGGCTGGTGGGCAAAGCCCTACAGCAGGGGATCGCCGAAGTCCACTGCACCAATCCACGCGACTTCGCCACCGATAAGCACCGCCGTGTCGATGATGAGCCCTACGGGGGTGGGGTGGGCATGGTGCTCAAGCCAGAGCCTTTCTTCGCTGCTGTCGCCTCCCTGCCCCGGTTGGATCCCTGCGAGATCATTCTGCTGACGCCCCAGGGGCAACCGCTAAACCAGGCGCTGCTGCAGGAGCTGGCCCAGAAGGCGCAGCTGATCCTGCTGTGTGGCCAGTACGAAGGCTTTGACGAACGCATCCGACAATACCTGGCCACCCGCGAGGTGTCGCTGGGGGATTTTGTCCTGACCGGGGGGGAAATTCCGGCGCTGGCCCTGATCAACGGCGTGGTGCGGCTCTTGCCGGGCACCGTAGGCAAGGTAGACTCGTTAAAGAGGGAAAGCTTCGAGGCGGGGCTGCTGGACTATCCTCAGTACACCCGCCCGCCAGAGTTTCAGGGGTACAAGGTGCCGCCGGTACTCCTCTCAGGCGACCATCAAGCCATTGCCCGTTGGCGTCTGCAGCAGCAGCTGGTTCGAACCTGGCAAAGGCGGCCAGACCTGTTGGCCAAGCGCCCCTTGACCGCCGAAGAGCAGCAGTTGTTGGTAGAGGGGCTGGCGGAGCAGCACCCTCGTGTAAACGAAGCGGAGAAATAAATCATGCTCGGCAAGCTTCTCAACCGTCTCCTGAATCCATCGCCCGTCTGCTGGCGTGGGATCCCCTCGCCCCCAGTGCTGCTTCTGGTGGGAATGGCCTTGAGCTCGGTTCTGAGCGGTTCTGGGGTGGCCCTGGCCCAAAGCGGAAGTGTCAACGATGCCATTCGCCGCGACAGCAATCCCCCTCTGTTGGATGGCACCAGCATCAACGTCAACGATCTCTTCCGGGCTGCCGACTTCCTCTCCCGCCAGAATGCTGCTTCCCGCTGGGACGGCAAGGCCAGCGTTGATGCTGCTGTGGAGCAATTTAACCAATCCCGCCGCCGCTCCCTCCCGCTTTCTCCCGGTTCCTTGGCACCTGAGCCCACCCCCACTCCCTAAGGTTGGATCCCATTCCCGGTAAATCTGTTAGGATCGCAAAGCCGATCCCGTGCCTGCTGAAATGCGGTACACCGTTTTCGGGATCCATTAGGAGAACACCGCCGTGGTTAAGAGCACCCCCTCCAGCAAAACCGATACGGAGCAGCGTTTGGATCCCGCCAGCCGGGGTCACTCCAAAGACAGTTCCACCGCACCCAAAGGGATCCTGGGTTTTATTCAAGAGACCCGCACAGAATTAAGCAAGATTGTTTGGCCGAGCCGCCGGCAATTGATCGGCGAGTCGGTAGGGGTCTTACTGATTGTGTTGGCTTTTGCTTCCTTCATCTACCTGGTCGATCAAGTGTTTGCTTGGGTAGCCACTCAGCTGTTCTTGTGATGTTCTGTCCTGAGGGGCAAGAGAGTCATGTTCAAGGATGGCTACAGGGAGGATGTGAGGTGATGAGGCCAGAGCAGCAGCGAAAACGTCGTGGGGGCCGTGTGGAGCACTTTGAGCCTGCAGACGCGATCCCGGAACCAGACGAGGGGGAAGGTCAAGAGCGTCGTAACCTGCGCTGGTACGCCGTGCAGGTGGCCTCAGGCTGCGAGAACAAAGTGAAGAGCACCCTGATGCAACGGGCGGCTGCTTTGGATGTGGCGGATCAAATTGTCGAGGTGGTGATCCCGAAGCGGACGGGCTTCAAGCTGGATCGAACCGGCAAGCGCCAGGAGCAAGAGGAGAAGATTTTTCCCGGCTATGTCCTGGTGCGCATGGACATGAACGACGACACTTGGATGGTGGTGAAAACAACCCCCAATGTGATCAACTTTGTTGGCACGGAAGAAAAACGGGCCTACGGTCGTGGTCGGGGGCATGTTACGCCGCGTCCCCTCAGCCAAAGTGAGGTGCAGCGCATCTTCAGCAGCGTCGAGGTGGAGGAAGTGCCCCTCAAAATCGACATGGCCCCTGGCGATCGCATCGAGGTGCTATCCGGCCCCTTCCAGGGTTTCTACGGCGAGGTGGTGGAGGTCAGCCCAGAACGGGGCAAGCTCAAGGCGTTGATCTCGATTTTCGGGCGCGATACCCCGGTAGAATTAGAGTTTGGTCAAGTGCGAAAAGAGGTGTAACTGCGTTTCATGGCTAAGAAGTTGGTGGCCGTGGTCAAGTTGGCCATTCAGGCGGGCAAGGCCACCCCCGCTCCCCCCATTGGCCCAGCCTTGGGTCAACACGGGGTCAACATCATGGCCTTTTGTAAGGAGTACAACGCCAAGACGGCGGATCAGGCCGGGATGGTGGTGCCTGTTGAAATCTCCATCTTCGAGGATCGCAGCTTTACCTTCGTCCTCAAGACGCCGCCAGCTTCGGTGTTGATCAAGAAGGCTCTGGGCATTGAGTCTGGCTCCAGCGAGCCCCACAAAACCAAGGTGGGATCCCTGACCCGAGCTCAACTGCGCCAGATCGCCGAGCAGAAGCTGCCGGATTTGAATGCCCACGATGTGGAGGCGGCCATGAAAATTATTGCCGGAACTGCTCGCAGCATGGGGGTGACGGTGGTGGATTGATGGAGGGATCCCTTGCCCGGTCTGAGGTGTTCACGGTCTTGAAAAAGCTTGAAAAAGTTGTTCTAGCAAACCACTGTGGGGGAGAGAAGTTCTCGCCAGTACCCCGAGGAGAAACGATGGCTCGAAAGCTTTCCAAACGTATGCAGGCTTTGCGGGAGAAGGTGAAGCCCATTGCCTATGCTCCCGAAGCGGCTTTGGCCCTGATGAAAGAGACGGCCACCGCCAAATTTGAAGAGGCGGCAGAGGTTCACATCCGCCTGGGGATCGACCCCAAGTACGCCGACCAACAACTGCGCACCACTGTAGTCTTGCCCAGGGGCACCGGCCAAGAGATCCGGGTGGCGGTGATTGCCCGTGGCGAGAAAGTGACGGAGGCCCAAAATGCAGGGGCGGATCGGGTTGGCTATGAAGACCTGATCGAGGAAATCGGCAAGGGAGTTATAGATTTTGACCTTCTGATCGCCACCCCCGATGTGATGCCCCAAGTGGCCAAGCTGGGGCGGCTGTTGGGGCCGCGCGGCCTCATGCCCTCTCCCAAGGGGGGAACGGTAACCATGGATCTGGCCCAAGCGATTAAGGAGTTCAAGGCCGGCAAGCTGGAGTACCGGGCGGATCGCACCGGCATTGTGCATTTGATCTTCGGCAAGTGCAAGTTCCCCGTCGAAGCTCTGCTGGAGAACCTAAAGGCAGTGCAGGAGTCCATCGATCGCAACCGTCCCTCTGGAGCCAAGGGCAAGTATTGGCGAACCCTACATGTTTCTGCTACAATGGGCCCCTCGATTGAGGTTGATATCAATGCCCTGCGGGAGCTGAAGTTGGCGACCTAAGCCTGGCTTCGGCGCTGCGATGGGTTGAAAAGGGTTTGAGTGAGTGTAATTTGGAGGAGGATCCCGGCAGAACATCTTTCCCCAGTCGAATAGCAAGCCGAAGACAGCAGGTGCCCGCGGGCTTAATGTCCTGCCGAGGTTTGAGCGAAGTTCAAAGGGATCCCTTCTTGGATCGCTTTTGATGGTGCGCTTATCTCCATGCGTCTCGGCCACGGCTGGGACGCATTCTGTTTGGCAGAACCCAGATTCACCACCCGTTAACCCTGGGTGACCATTGACAACAAAGGAGGTGAGCGCATGGGCAAGCAACCTTTAGCGAAGAAAGCGGAGATCGTCGATAAAGTCCGATCCCTGCTGCAGGCCAGCCAAATGGTGCTGGTGATCGACTACAAGGGGCTGACCGTTGCGGAGATGGACCAACTGCGGGCAGAGCTGCGCAAGTCGGATTCGGTTTGCATGGTTGTTAAGAATACCCTGATGCGGCGAGCCATCGCCGACCAAAAAGCTTGGGCAGGGATCATTCCCTTTTTGGCGGGGCCGACGGCCTTTATCTTGATTCGGGGCGATATTTCAGCCGCCCTGAAGGCGTATCAAGATTTTGCCAAGCAAACCAAGAAAACCGAGTTCCGCGGTGCTGGCATTGAAGGGCTATCCCTGACCTTGGAGCAGGCCAAGGCCATCGCCGAGCTACCGCCCAAGGAAGTGCTCATGGCCCAAGTGGCGGGCAGCCTCAAGTCGGTGGCCACCGGCCTGGCGGTCGGGCTCAATGCTGTGCCCACGCAAGTGGCGCGCGGTATCCACGAGATCCCAGCCTCTCTGGGGCGGGCCATCCGGGCCATTGCCGACAAGGAGGCTGCCTAAAGGGCTTCGGTTCATCAGCCCAAACCTATGTCATCCATTCCATTACCCCTTAAGGAGAAACCATCATGCCTTCAGAGCGCGTTGCAAAGATTTTGGAAGAGTTGAAAGCCTTGAGCTTGCTGGAAGCTTCCGAGCTGGTGAAAGCCATCGAGGAAACCTTTGGCGTCAGTGCAGCAGCCCCAGCCGGCGGCATGGTCATGGCAGCTCCTGTGGCAGCGGCGGCGGCAGCTCCGGCGGCAGCCCCTGAGCCGGTGGAAGAGCAAACTGCCTTTGATGTCATCCTCGAGGCTGTGCCAGCCGACAAGAAGATCGCCATCCTCAAGGTGGTGCGCGAGTTGACCGGCTTGGGTCTGAAGGATGCCAAAGATCTGGTCGAGGCGGCTCCCAAACCCGTCAAAGAAGGGGTTGCCAAAGAGGAAGCCAACGACATCAAGAAGAAGCTGGAAGAAGCCGGCGCTACCGTCAAGATCAAGTAGTTCCAGTTACGAGGAGAGCGCCTCTCCCTGCTCTGACGAGGAATCTAATCAAGACTCTCAAACCCAAGGGGGGCTGCTCCGGCCCCTCTTTTGGGTCTGCCCGACCATTGGCGTGGGTTCGGGATCCCTGCTCCGCCGCGCTTCCACCTCTCCGTGAGCTTTCAAGAGGGCAGCCAGCTTGCGACGCATGACGATGCTGGGTTTATCGGTAAACATGTGCTGCTCCGCCTTGATATCGAGGGGAACGTCATAGTCGGTGCTTTCCAGAACCCGTTGATCCTCAAGGGTCACCTGCCGATCGAAGGCGATGATACTCTCAGCTAGAAATCGCAGGAGCCCCGCACTGTACCCGTAGGGTCAGTGTCGGGAGGAATGCGGAAGTTATGATAGAACCATGACCCAAGTCCTGACCGTATCCTGCAAGCTCAAGGCGTCCCAGTCGCAAGCCGCCAAATTGGACGCGACTTTGGAGGCTTTTGGCCAAGCCTTGAATTGGGTCAACCAGAACACGCCGGAGAAAGTCGCCAACGCCGTTAAGCTCCAGTCTCTGTGCTACCGCGAAATCCATGCCCGGTTCGGCTTATCCAGTAACTTGGCAAGGACTACGTCCCGCTTACGCGACCAGCAGGTCTGCAGACGGCTGGCCGGCGCCCGTAAAGTTGCCCAACAGAAAAACCGCCCCGTCAAAACGTTCAAAGGGGGCTTCGCTACCTACGATGCACGTATCTTTTCGTTCCGCGAGAAAGACTGGACGGTGTCGCTGACCACGGTGGAGGGTCGGGAGCGCTTTGAGCTGGCGATTGGCCGCTACCAGAGAGAACGGCTGGCTGGTTCCAACCCCAAATCTGCCACCCTGGTCAAGCGTAAAGACGGCTCCTACTCCATTCAAATCTGTGTGGAAGCGGAGCCATCCCCGCCGCAACGCACGGGCAGAGTGCTGGGGGTGGACTTGGGGAGGACGGATATTGCCCATACGTCAGAGGGGGACAACTGGAATGGACAGCAGTTGAACAGAGTCCGCGACCACTACTCCCGGTTGAGGGCGGCACTCCAACGCAAAGCCAGTAAGGGCACACGCAGTTCGCGGCGCAGATGCAGAGAACTGCTGCAACGGCTGTCTGGCAAGGAGAGACGTTTTCAGGCGTGGGTCAATCATCGCATCTCCAAAGCTATTGTCTCTAGGGCAAAAGCTACCAACAGCGCTATCGCCCTGGAAGACCTGACAGGGATCCGGAAAAGAGTCAATCAACAGCCGCGCAGCAAAGCCGAGCGGCGCAGGGCCAACAGTTGGGCGTTCTACCAACTACGCCAGTTTCTGGAATACAAGGCGAGGGTTGCAGGGGTTTCTCTGATTCCTGTGCCGCCTGCTTACACGTCGCAGACCTGTCACCGGTGCTTACACATCCACCCTGAGCAGGGCAAGTCCTACCGCAGTGGCAAGTCGTTCAAGTGTGGGCACTGTGGATGGGAAGGGGATGCGGATTTGAATGGTGCGAATGTGATTGCGCTCTTGGGGGCTGTCGTAAACCAGCCTAGAGGTTCGGGCCTGTTTTGTTCTCTGGTAGAGCAGAGCAGGCTCAGGGCTACTGAAAGCCCGCTCCGTACCGCTTTAGCGGTCGGAGTCGGGTAGTTTACCACTCACCTCTGCTTCTGAATCGTTGCGCAAACAGAATTGCACCACCTGCGAGGTTTGGTCGTCGATGGGGGTAGCCGCTGTGAAAATGATGTGGATGAGGCCGTTGGGGTAGGTGATTTTGAGCTTGCGACCAAAAGGCATAAACCAGGTGCCCTCCAGGATACGCACTGTGCGATCCTCTGACATCCGCAAGTTTTGCTTCTGCAAGTCACTGTTGAACACCGGCAAAACAGAGGTGGCCCGAAGGCCGTACTCCAGCCCTTCAAGGCTGTCCAGATCGGGGGGTACAGGCTCGGAGATCACCCCAAAGCTCTGCTGATGGACGAAGTGGGGATGGGCATTGTCAAAGGAGTTTTCCATCAGGCGCAGGCCAGCACATTTCCAGACCTCATAGAACTGATGAATTTGGCGAAACCGGGGATCCGCCACCTCTGAGATCTCGGGAATATCGGTCAAGGGATCCGCCAATGCCACCCAAACATAGCCATAGCGCTCTTGGCAGCGAAACCCCTCCACCTTGTAGGTGCGAGGGATGAAGTTGTCTGTAAGTTGGGGTACCTTCACACAGGTGCCAGAGCCGTCAAATTCCCAGCCGTGATAGGGGCAGCGGATGTGACCATTGCAAACAACCCCTTTGGAAAGTTGGGCCGAGCGATGGCAGCAACGATCCAAGACGGCGCAAGGCTGCCCTGACTCATTGAGCCAAAGCACCAGAGGAGTCTTCAGCAGCGTGAAAGCTTGTGGGCCGGTTTCCAGGGCCGACATCGGGATCACGGGGTACCAAAACCGCCTCAGGACAGGTTGCTGGGTAACAAGCATAAACCCGCTCCACAAGCTCTAGTTCGGAGAATCATGAGCTGGCTTTTCGTGAGCCTAGGTGGCTCAAAGCACCGCCCCCCGTGAAAAAGATAGGCGTTGAAATGGCAGAAGTCCGTATAAGCCAACACAGCTTTGCCCTGGGCGCGTTTGTGCATCGATGGCTACCCCCCTGCCCGGGGATGGGCTATTGATCGAAGGAAGCAGAGAAGCGTCGGTGGGCTTCTGTTGGCATGTGGCTGTGAGGAAAGGTGGAAAGGTGCAAAACGAATTGAACCCCGCTCGAGATCCTTGTAGCGCAGGGATCCCGGCCCAACCTACTGCAGAGTCCACCTCCCCCAAACCAGAACCGGCTGCTGAGAGCCGGCCAAACCAACTGACGGATCCAGATCCTCGCCTCAGCCGTTCTCAACAAAAACGAGAGCAGGAACGCCGCTCCTTACCTTGGCGTCTGGGGCTGGCCAACGTGCTCTCGGCAGGGTTGCATTTCATCGCGATGAGCTGGGTGGGTTGGCAGCCTAGGATCCGGGAAGAGGAGGAGATCCTCCCCTTTCAGTGGGTGGAGGTGGCAGACGAGCCGCCCCCAGAGCCGCAGTGGATTGCGCCCGTCTCCGCCCGTGAGTCCGGTGTCTCTGAACCTCGGGATCACGTATCGGTGCGGCAGTCGCAAGTGCCCAGCCCAAGTGAAGAGGCCACTTCTGCGGCGGCACAGCCTCTGCTCGCCTCAGCCGCAGGGAGTCCTGTCCCTGAGATCCTTTCTCCGCCGACAAGGGAGCTTGAGGTGCCCCAGCCCGCCCGGAACTCTGCCTCTCCTCAGCAGCAGCCAGAGGCCAGGTTAGAAAATCTGTCAGCGGGTTTAGCAGCTCTGGAGCAGGCAGTTGCCGATCACAATTGGGCGGAGGCGCTACATCTGACGGAAGAATGGCTGGATCACTGGCCTCTGTCCTCTCCACAGCGCCAGCAACTGCAGGACTATCGTCAGCATCTGCAAAGCCTACTGGCTACCTCCTCGGCAGCAGCAGTGGAGACCAAATCGGCTCAGATCTCTCCTGCTCAATCCCTCAAGCCTCAACCCGAAAGAGCAGCAAGTTCTCCTGAGGTTTTGCCACAACCCTACCTGTCGGCTCCAGCGGATCCGCATCCAACTTTGCCCTCTCCAGAGCCGATCGCAGCCCCGTTGGAAGAGCCTTCTCCCACCTTGCCCCCGACTTTTCCTACCGGATCCCACAGCTCCAGCCTTGGTCGCACCAGTGGGATAGAGTCCTCGCGGGCAGGCCCACCCAGCCTCAATGCCGTCGCCGATCCGGATTGGGGAGACTACTTGGCTCAATTCCAAGAAAGGGTTCGCCAACACTGGATGGTACGGCGGGCATCCGGATCCTACGTAACAGTGGTGCAGGTGCGTCTGGATCGACAGGGATCCTTGCGGGAACTGCGCCTGCAAACCCCCTCAGAAGATCCCCTGTTGGATGCAGCCGTGCTCAGTGCCATCCAGCGCTCAGCCCCCTTTGCTCCTTTGCCCGAGAGCTATGTTGGCGAAGAACTGATGCTGGAAATTAACGTGTTGAGCGGATCCCTGCAGGCTGGCCCAACCCAGATTCCGAGAAACTAACGTCAGAACCTCAGGCAAGGCCACAAGCCCTGTTCAGAGGGGTTCAGATTTCCGAGTGTCGGCAGTAGCCTAGGCCATGGACTTGCGGCGGTTGCGCCGGACGGCCACCGCTTTGCGCTTGCGCTTTTCTAGGTTGGTTTCAAAGTGCCGATGGTTGCGCAAATCCCGCAAAATGCCCGCCTTAGAAACCTGGCGCTTGAAGCGGCGCAGCGCCGATTCGATCCCTTCGTTTTCGCCAATCGTCACTTGGGTCATAGGAAAGACATCTCCTCCGTCAATCAAATGGGTTTGGTTACAACAGGGATCCCTATCGTGACATACTCCCGACTCCGACTGCTGGCGGTACGGAGCGGGCTTCTCGCTTCAAAGTGCTACGCACCGCTGACGCGAATGGGGAGCTAGTGCAAGAACCCTCCACGAGCAGACACGGGATGCCCCACCGCGTAGCTGTACCAGATTCCGGCAATGCCGTTTTGCACAGCCAGGTTGATTATAGAACAGGGGATGTCCGCCTTTCATTCCGACCCTCGTCCTACGGGCAGAGGGCGGGGCTTCAAGGACTCCGTCCCGCTAGCGCGAACGGCGGCCTAGCTAAACAATCGCCACACCACTGCTTGCTGCCACAGTTCGTGTTCACTGCGCCCGGCTGCCAAAGTTGAGCCCCGAAACCACCTCACCTTCCCTCAAATTCACAACAAATGAGGCCGTTGTCCCAGTGGGGGGCGGGGGAGAGGGTGCTGGAGTTGGGCTGGGGGCACTGCCGATTACCGATTGCACAAAACCGGCGAAGCTAGACACCCGCGTATACACCCCATAGAAATTGGGCTGGGCGCAGCCGATGCCAAAACTGGTGATTCCGGCCAGGGCAAAACCCGTGCCACTGGACACAATCAAAGGCCCACCACTATCGCCCTGACACGTATCGACTCCCCCCTGAGGAAAGCCGGCGCAGAGCATGGTATCTAAAATGGTGCCATTGTAGGATTGGGGCGCATTGCACACCGCATTGGAGACGATGGGAACGGTGGCCTGCTGCAAATCTCGGGGAAAGCCGCTGGGTTCCTCGTTGTCCAGAGCACGGGGGAAGGTAGCTCCCCAGCCGAGGATGGTGGCGGCAGTGCCAGGGGCCGTCAGGTTGGTTTGGTTGGGCTGCACCAGTGGCAGGGTGGCCAGAGCCACTGGCCGAGAAAGGCGCACCAGGGCAATGTCGTTCCCCCCAAGTTTCCCCACCTGGGGGTTGTAGCCGGGGTTGAGGACAATTTGCGCGGCGCGAATGCGTTGGCCGGCACCGATTTGCAAGCGGTTGGTACCCAACAGCAGATCCAGATTTTGGGCACTCACTACCTGGTTGCCTTGTCCGTCGAAAAAACAATGGGCAGCGGTAACTACCCACTCCGGCGCGATCAGGGATCCGCCGCAAAACTGCGCTTGA
Source organism: Thermostichus sp. MS-CIW-30 (assembly GCF_054058015.1). NCBI lineage: Bacteria > Bacillati > Cyanobacteriota > Cyanophyceae > Thermostichales > Thermostichaceae > Thermostichus > Thermostichus sp. MS-CIW-30. The sequence continues at coordinate 22,173 of NZ_JBSRZW010000017.1, read as the reverse complement.
AAAGGATCTGGCTCAGCCGCCCTCAGCAAGGCCACCATCCAGGGAAAGGCTCCTTCGGGAGCAGGACTGCCGCCCACAATCCGCTCCAGCCCCAAGCCTGAGCGCGGCGTGGTGAAGATTCGCCCTGGGGGCAAAAGGGCGGTGACGCGGTAGATGCCAGGGGGCAAGTTGGAGAAGCGGAAGTTGCCGCCGCCGTCGCTGACGGTGCTGGGCTCCCCCGGGTCGAGGCGGCCATTGCCGTTTAAGTCCAAAAACGTGGTAATGCCCGGCAGCCCCGGCTCCCCCGGATCCCGCAGCCCATTGCCGTTGAGATCGTCGAAATGGGATCCCTCAATTCGTCCTGTGGGAGGGGCCGAGACTGGGGGAAGCAGGCGACTGGAACCGCCACCGCCACAGGCGCTCACACTCAAGGCCAGACTCAACCCCAGCAGAACAGACCAGGAGCGAGCCAAGCCAAGGGGGGAATGGGATCGCGAGAGATGAGGCATGGTCAGATTCTCCAAAGCCAGCCGGTTATGCCAGCCAAGGATATCCTACCGGCGAAGCCTAAAGATTGCGCAACCGGGAGAACTTCTCCCCGCGGCCGGCTCTCCCGAGTTGCCCCAAGACCCCAATGCCCACTTTTGCCTCTTGCCGCCCGTGCACCTGGGCAGTAAAACCAGGGTGGGAGGGTGTGTGGCAGATGAATATCGCGGTCTTGGGGTTCAAAGGGGGCGTGGGCAAAACCACCACAGCGGTGCATTTGGCCCTCTACCTTCAGCAAAAACAAGGGGCAGCTCCTGCGGGTGGGTCGGGGATGGCCCTGTTGATCGACGCCGATCCCAATCGCTCGGCCTCTCGCTGGGCAGAACGGGGATCATCCTTTCCTATCAAGGTATTGGCCGGGGATCCCACCACTCCCACGCCCACAGGCTTTCAGCACACGGTGATTGACACCCCTGCCCGTCCCACCCCGGAACAGTTACACGCTCTGGCGCAGCGGTGTGATCTGCTGCTTTTGCCCTGTTCCCCGGATGCCTTGGCTCTAGATGCCTTGATGCTGACCGCCAAGGCCCTAGACCGGTTGGGGGCAAAGCACTACAAGGTCTTGCTGACGCTGGTTCCCCCCTGGCCCAACCGAGATGGAGCGGAGGCCCGCAACTTTCTCAAGCAAGTCGGGATTCCTCTCTGCCACCATTCCATTCGCCGCACGGTGGCTTTTCAACGGGCTGCTCTGGAGGGGGTCTGTGTTCACGAGATCCCAGAGCCGAGAGCCAAACAAGCTTGGTCAGACTACGTTGCTGTGGGGGAGGAAATCTCGTCATGAGCAAGTTTGAGCGCCTTCTCGACCGGCAGCCAGAGGGGATCCCGGCCCGACCCGCCCCGAAAAAGCTGAGCGCCCAAGCCTACAAGATTCCAGAACCCAAGCCGACCCTCGAGCAACCGGAAGCAGGCGCCAAGCCCAACAGCTCTGAGTACGTCAAATTGACGGCCTACATCCCCAAAGAGACTCACCGAGCCGTGAAGCGCATCCTGTTGGAATCGGATCAAGATCTTTCGGAGCTGATCGAGGCGCTGCTCAGCCAGTGGCTGCGTTCTCAGTCGGGAAAGGTTTGAAACCAAAATCTGGGGAAGGGGGGCATCGCGGACCCCACAGCCGCATAGGATCCCGCTGTCGGGGATCGGAGGGAGCACACAGATTCCAGATCAGAACCAGATAAGAATAAGATGAAGGGGCGTGAGGCAGGGATCCCCGAACGCGAGGTGGGGCCGTTCGCAATAGCGGGACGGAGTCCTTGGGCAAGTTGCGCGAGGGGAAGTCTGCGTTGGGAGGACGTCACGCTCTTTCAGGGGTAAAGGGATCCTTTATGCAAGCCATCACCTTGCTCGGCTCCACCGGCTCGATTGGCACCCAAACTCTGGACTTGGTGGCCCAGTATCCAGAGCGTTTTCAGGTTGTTGGCCTGACCAGCTACAGCAACGTTGCCCTCTTGGCCGAGCAGGTGCGGCGGTTTCGGCCCCAGATGGTTGCCATTGGCCGGGAGGAGCTGCTGCCGGAGCTGCGGTCGCTGCTGACGGGGATCCGACCGCTGCCGGAGTTGGTGGCCGGAACGGAGGGGCTGTGTCAGGTGGCGGCTCACCCGGCGGCCCAGCGGGTGGTGACGGGGATCGTCGGCTGCGCCGGTTTGTTGCCAACCCTGGCGGCCATCCGTGCCGGCAAAGACATTGCCCTGGCCAACAAAGAAACCCTGGTGGCAGGGGGGCCGGTGGTGCTGCCCTTGGTGCGGCAGTACGGGGTGAACCTGATCCCCGTCGACTCTGAGCATTCGGCCATTTTCCAGTGTTTACAGGGGGTGCCCGCGGGATCCCTGCGAAGAATCCTGTTGACTGCCTCGGGTGGCGCCTTTCGGGATTGGCCTGCCGAAAAATTGGATCAGGTCACTCTGGCCGATGCCCTCAAGCATCCCAATTGGGTGATGGGGCGCAAAATCACCATCGACTCGGCTACCCTAATGAACAAGGGCCTGGAGGTGATCGAGGCCCACTGGCTCTTCGGCCTGGACTACGACCACATCGACATCCTCATCCACCCGCAGAGCATTGTCCACTCCCTGATCGAGCTGGCCGATACCTCGGTTCTGGCCCAGTTGGGCTGGCCGGACATGCACCTGCCCATCCTCTACGGCCTCAGTTGGCCGGAACGCCTGGCCACCCCCTGGGATCCCCTCGATTTGGTCAAGCTGGGATCCCTCACCTTTAAGGCTCCGGATCACCGCAAGTACCCCTGCATGGAGTTGGCCTATGCCGCTGGACGGAGGGGGGGAACGCTGCCGGCAGTGTTGAATGCGGCCAACGAAGCGGCGGTGGCCCTGTTCTTGCAGGAGCGCATCCGTTTTTTGGATATTCCCCGTCTCTTGGAGCGGGTTTGTGAGCGGCATCAAGTCATTGCCGATCCCAGCCTGGAGGACATTTTGCAGGCAGATGCCTGGGCACGGCGGGAAACGGCGCAACTGGCCCAGCAAGCCCCGGCTCAGGTTCTGGTCTGATCCCTACCGGGGGGATCCGGCTGAACGCTAGAGTGGAAGAGGATGCAGGGAGCAAGTGAGTGACCGGATCCCATCTCCGACAATTGGCCCATTATCTGCGCCCCTATCGACGACAGGTGGGGTTGGGCATTGGATCCCTGCTCTTGGTCAATGGCCTGGGGGTGTTCCTGCCCTGGTACGTCAAGCTGGTCATCGATGACCTGAGCCAGAACCTGGCCACTTTGTCGGCCCGGCGCATTGCCCTTTACGCCCTAACGGTGCTGGTCGTCTCCAGCCTGATGATGGGCATTCGCATTGCCTCGCGGGTGTGGATGTTTGGGGTGGGACGGCAGGTGGAGTTTCACCTCAAGCAAGCCATCTTCGAGCATTTGCTCACCCTGCAGCCTTCCTACTTTGCCCAGCAGACCATTGGGGACATTCTCACCCGCATCACCAGCGATGTGGAAAACATCCGCCGCCTGTTGGGCTTTGCCCTACTCAGTTTGGCCAACACGATCTTCGCCTATGCCACCACTCTGCCCGCCATGTTTGGCATTGAGCCCCGCCTCAGCGCACTGGCCCTATCGGTGTTTCCGGTGATGTTGGTCTTGGTCAAGCTGAGCAGTGCCCGCCTGCAGCAGGAGCAGCTCCAGGTGCAGCAGGAGTTGGCAGATCTGAGCGATCTCATCCAAGAAGATCTGAACGGCATTGCCCTGATCAAGGTGTACAGCCAAGAACAGCACGAGCAGCAGGGGTTTCGCCGCCAGAACCAGCGGCTGCTGCAGGCCAATTTACGCTTAGCCCTCACCCGCAACTTGCTCTTCCCCTCTTTGGTGGCGCTGGTCAGCCTCAGTTTGTTGCTACTGCTGGCGGTGGGGGGGCCGCAGATTGCGTCAGGGACGCTGACCATCGGGGATTTTTCGGCCCTCACCCTCTACGTGGAACGGTTGGTATTTCCCACCGCCCTGCTGGGCTTCACCATCACGGCCTACCAGCGGGGGCAGGTCAGCTTGGAGCGGATCGATGCTCTGTTGGGGGTAGAACCCACCATCCGAGACGCCCCAGGCGCTTTGCCGTTGCCTCTGGAAAAGGTGCAGGGCCGCATCGAGGCCAGAGGTCTCGCGTTTGCCTTCGCCGGCCCTGCGGCAGCTCCGGCTCTAGAGGATTTGCACTTTTGCATAGAACCGGGCCAGATGGTGGCGGTGGTGGGGCCGATTGGGGCGGGCAAGTCCACTCTGGCCAATGCCCTTCCTCGGCTGCTGGAGATCCAGCCGGGGCAACTGTTTTTGGATGGGCAGGATATCACCCAGATTCAACTGGGATCCCTGCGCCGGGCCATCGCCTATGTGCCCCAGGAGAGCTTCCTGTTCAGCGCCACGGTTCGGGACAACATCCGCTACGGCAAGCCAGATGCCGAAGATTGGGAGGTGGAATGGGCTGCCAAAGCCGCCCACATCCACGCCGAGATCCTCAACTTTCCCAAGGGCTACGACACTCTGGTGGGAGAGCGGGGCATTACCCTCTCCGGTGGCCAGCGACAGCGGGTGGCCTTGGCTCGGGCTTTGCTGGTGGATGCTCCCATCTTGATCCTGGATGACTCTCTCTCCAGCGTGGACAATCAGACGGCTCAGGCCATTCTTCGCCATCTGCGTCGGGTCACGGCCCAGAAAACGGTGATCTTCATCACCCATCGCCTCACGCCTGCGGTGGAGGCCGATCAGATTTGGGTGATGGACCAGGGCCGCCTTGTGCAGAAGGGATCCCATGCCGAATTGCTGGCGGACGAGAAGGGCCTCTACGCTTCTCTGTGGGCCAAGCAAAAGCTGGAGGAAGCCCTGGCCTAATTTGACGGCGGCAATCCCTGGCCGCTACCCTAACCGGCAAAGCTGTGGGGAGTGGCAACGATGGAAACTGCTGGGATCACTTTGTCCAAATTGCTCCACCAAGCTGGGTCCAAATTGCTCCACCAAGCTGGGATCCAGCCTCAATTGGCCCAGGGATCCCTGGAGGGGGTGCAGGTCTGGGGCCTCTGTGCCGACTCTCGCCAGGTACAGCCGGGGGATCTCTTCTTGGGGATGCCGGGATCCCGCGTGGATGGAGGTAGCTTCGTGGCCCAAGCCCTGGCGGCAGGGGCAGTGGCGGCCCTCATTTCCCAAGAGGCGTGGGAGAGCGTCAGCGGAGAGGCTGGATGGGGAAGTCAGCCCGTCCTGGTTTTGCCTCGCGCCAGCCTGAACAGGGCCGTGGCCCAGGTGGCGGCAGCTTTCTATGGGTTTCCCGCCCGCCAACTGACCTTGGTGGGGGTGACGGGCACCAATGGCAAAACCACCACCACCCATCTCATTGAACATTTGGTGCAGGCTGCCGGTCGCTCCGCGGCTTTGCTGGGCACTCTGTACAACCGCTGGCCTGGCTATAGCGAAGTGGCCTCCCACACCACCCTTTTTCCCCTAGAGCTGCAGCGCAGCCTGCGGCAGGCCCACCAAGTCGGGGCAGAGGTGGCCGTGATGGAAGTGAGCTCTCACGCATTGGCTCAAGATCGAGTGTGGGGGTGTTCCTTTGCCGCTGCCGTCTGGACCAACCTTACCCAGGATCACCTGGATTTCCACGGCAGCATGGAGAACTACTGGCAGGCCAAAGCCACCCTCTTCCGACACGAGTATCTCCAAGGGCGGGCGGTGATCAACGCCGACGATGCTGGGGGACGGCGGCTCTTGCAGGCCATCCAACCCTCTTTGGATCCCTGGGCCTATTCTCTGCAGCCCCTGCAGGGGATCCCCGGCCTCTGGCCCAGCAACGTTCAATTGCACCCCAACGGCTTACAGGCGACGCTCCACACCCCCTCTGGCGCCTTTGCCGTGGCAGCCCCCCTGGTGGGATCCTTCAACCTGGCCAACCTGCTGGCGGCGGTGGGGGTAGCCCTGCACTTGGGGATCCCTGTCGAGATCATCCAGTCGGCCCTGCCCCACTTTCCGGGCGTACCGGGGCGGATGGAGCGGGTGACCCTGCCGGGGCAGGATATCGCGGTAGTTGTGGACTACGCCCACACCCCCGACGGCCTGGAAAACCTGCTCAAGGCCCTGCGATCCCAGGTGCAAGGGCAACTTATCTGCGTCTTTGGCTGTGGCGGGGATCGGGATCGGGGCAAACGACCGCAGATGGGCCGCATTGCCGCCACCTGGGCCGATCAGGTGATCGTTACCTCCGACAACCCCCGCACCGAAGATCCCCAGCAGATCCTACGGGATATTTTGGCCGGGATCCCTGGATCCCCCAGGGCGGTGGAGGTGGATCGGCGGCAGGCCATTCGCCTGGCCATCCTCGCAGCCCAGCCAGGGGATACGGTGGTCATTGCCGGCAAAGGCCATGAGGACTACCAGATCCTGGGCACCGAGAAGATTCACTTCGACGACCGAGAAGAAGCCCGCGCCACCCTGGCCCTGAGGGAAAAAAGCCGGGGGTGAGGCTAACGGGAGCGGTGCTGCAGCATCAGCTCCACGAACTCGCGGAAGAGGTGATCGGCGTCGTGGGGGCCGGGGCTGGCCTCCGGGTGATACTGCACAGAAAACAGGGGCAGGTGACGGTGGCGGATCCCGGCTACGGTGTGGTCATTCAAGTTAAGGTAGCTGATCGTGACCTCATCGGCAGGGATCGAGTCGGCATCCACCGCAAACCCGTGGTTTTGGCTGGTGATCTCCACTTGCTTCTCCAACCCGCAAGGGTGGTTGAGGCCGCGGTGGCCAAACTTGAGCTTGTAGGTGGATCCCCCTAGGGCCAAACTGAGAATCTGATGGCCCAGGCAGATCCCAAATAGGGGCTTCCCGGTTTGCAGCAGCGCTTGCGTGGTGCGGATGGCAGTCGTCTCAGCGGCGGGATCCCCTGGCCCATTGGAGAGGAAGATCCCATCGGGGTTGTAACTCAAAATCTGCTCCGGGCTGGCATTGGCCGGCAACACCATCACCCGACAGCCATAGCGGGTAAGGCGGCGCAGAATGTTGCGCTTAACGCCGAAATCCAGGGCCACCACCCGCAGGGGCGGCTCCGGGATCGGGATCCCTTGGCTGCGGCCATAGTCCCAATCGGCAGGCGTAGGCTCCAGCCACTCGTAGGGTTGGGGAGTAGTAACTTCCGCCACCAAGCTCAACCCCTGCATGGAAGGAGCCTGGCGCACCCGCTCCAACAAAACCTGGGGATCCAAAGTCTCCGTGGAAAGGGCCCCGTTCATCACCCCCTGAGAGCGCAGCCGCCGTGCCAAAGCCCGCGTATCTACCCCAGCAATGGCCGGGATCCCATATCGTTGCAGGTATTCGGGGAGGGTGGAAGTAGCCCGCCAGGAGCTGGCCAGGCGAGACACATTGCGGGCAATCACCCCCGCGACTTGGGGCCGAGCCGATTCTTCGTCCAGCTCATTCACTCCGGTATTTCCCAGCTCCGGACAGGTGAAGGTAACCATCTGCCCCCGGTAGCTGGGATCGGTGATCACCTCCTGGTAGCCGGTCATGCCCGTGTTAAACACCACCTCGCCCACCGCCGTGCCCGGCGCCCCAAAAGACCAACCGGCAAAGGAAGTGCCATCCGCCAGCACCAAGAGAGCCGGCTGACGAGTTTGCCAGGGAAAAACAAGCGGTGGGGAAGCCGTGAGCATAGAAGGAACCTACAGCATTACCAGCCCCCCAAACCCTCCTCTCCCTTTGGGAGAGGGGCCGGGGGTGAGGGCGGCAGTCCGACCATCCTACCCCAACTATTCTCCCTCTACCACGCTGCCACACTCAGGGTTGTTGTCCTTGAGAATGGTACCGATTAAGGTGCTTACCACCACACAGCGGTTTTCTCCCTGAGAGTAGGTGCTGCTGACCACAAAGCGACCCAGTTGACGGGCGCGGCCATCGGATTCAAAAACCGCCCTTCCGTCATTGAAGGTGTTGGCCACAGTTACAAAATTGTTCAGGCGTAGCCGCTGACAGGGGGTAGGTTCATCGCAAAGGCCCTGCTCATCTTGAATAACCAGAGTCGGCACGTTTGGCTCCGAATTGTCCACCCCAACCACCCAAGCTCGGCCCAAGAGAGAAGCCCTGGCGTTGGTGCGGGCAGTGCGCAAGGCTCGCTCCACCCTGTTCTGCGCATCATCAAGCTGGATCCGGGCCCAGATGTTGATCCCAGAGGGAACGGCTAGCGCGGCCAAGATGCCGATGATGACGGTGACCGCTAAGAGTTCCACCAGGGTAAAGCCCTTCATCTGGGCAGGTGCAATCCGTCTAAATCGGCTCACTGAGGCCAGCATAGGCAGGGATCCCCCCTCTGGGCAAGTCATATGGGCTTGACTAGGCTTGACGATTAAACACACCACGGGCCAACACCTGAGTTTGCATTGTCGTCAGATACCGCGACACCTGCTCCACATCAACGCTGGTGGCATCTTGGATGTAGCGCCGGAACAGGCCGGGATTGGATCGCTCCATAGCCGTTGCCGTGATGGTAACAATCACATCTTGGGGAAGGCTGGCGGCGGCGCTGCGCCGGACGCAAACATGGAAGCCCACGTCGTTTTGATTGACTCCCAAGCCTGAGAAAGTGACTCCATTGGGCAGGCCCCCTCCCAAGGCGTAGCCTTCTGGGCAAGGGGGGGCAACCTGCGGGCTGCCCTGCCGGCTGCTGAAGATGTTGGAGACCAGAGTTACCAGTCGATTACCTTGATTGCCTGCCCCAGCAATGGGAGTTTGGCGAGCCCTAGCTTGCTCAGAGGGCCAAACCAGAAAGCCTTCCCGGAAGGGATCCGGATCCTCGACAAAAAATCGGCTGCGCTCAGTGCATGTGTCATTAAGAGGTTGCAACTCAAACCTAGCAATGCGCGCATTACCCTCCCAAGGGGTGTTGCCGTCTGGGTTACCGGCGTTGTTGTAGTTACGTTGCAAGTAGTACACAACCAAGGTGTAAATGTTACGGCGGCTGCGGATGTTATCCCAGTCAGCTTCGGAAATACCCGTAGGTCTCTCCTTCAAAGTTACTCGGCCTTCTCGAATTTGTTGCAACGTCGGAGGGCCTTGATAGCAATCGCGTGGGATCGGATTCAGCTTCCAAAAGGCGACCACTGGAATGGCCCCATCGGGGCGGCGAATCCATCCAGGAGTGTAAAGCCTTTGGATGAGATCTGGCGTTCCGTCTCCGTTGGGCTGTTCCGCATCGTTGTAGATGTAAAGCGCCTCTGCCAGATCCTGCTGGATAAACTGCATGGCTTGGGTCAGCTCCGCCTGCACCTGGGTGCGGCCCGTCTCTTCCCGATCCAGCCGCATCGTCTCGATGACAATCATCGCGGTGGCCAGGAGAAAGATGGAGGCAACCAGCAGTGAGACCAACAGCTCAATGAGGGTAAACCCCGCACTCTGGTAAACCCTGTGGCGAAAAACCTTGAACATAGGAAGACACCACCTTTTTGTGAGCCTGCAGGAGGAGCTTACCCGTCGCTTCAAAGCGAGGTAGGGCTTGGGCTGGGCAGCGGGAAGGCATTGCAGTTGTTGGTCGGGATCCCACCCCTAGCTTGAACGTCGGCCAAAACGGCGCGGCAAACATCCCCCAAATTGGCGGCCAGGTTGACTTCTACAATCGAGCTGGCCATGGGAAAGAGCCACACATCGGCATTGGCCAAGTTCTGATTGGCGGAGACCGTCTCAGCGCGCAGGCCAGGAAGAGCTTGCCGAGTGTTTGGGTTAAAGGAAAAGCGATGGTAGACCCTGACTCCCATCATAAAGCTGCAGGGAACCCCTGCAATGATGGTTCTGCTACGTCGGTCGATGCATTCCCCGCCCCTATCCCGAAAGGTTTGGATGACATAGACCTCGGGGTTTCGCCCCGGCACCTGAACTTCAGCCAAACGAATGGAGTAGTTGGGGCCGGGGTTGTCCATATCAGCAGGAGGCGGGGTATTGGCCAAGGGGCTTGCTCCAATCCTGGGCAGACGAGCCAACTGAGCCGGGTTCTGGAAAGCAGCTGGGTTGGCGGCCAGTTCCAGGTCAACCAGAGTGCGAATGCGATCTACCTCGGCTCGGGCCAGTTGATTGGCCACTTCTATCCGCTCGCTCATGGCCCGTCGATAGGCGATCAAGGTAAGGGCAGGAGCAAGGGCAGCCATGGCCAAAGCCACAATGACCACCGACGCCAAGACCTCAATGAGGGTAAAGCCCCCTGTTTCTTGTTGCCGCCAAAGCCGTCCTTTGCTCATCGATCCCTCCCTTAGCCCACTCTGCTCCTACCTTGAATCTACCCCTGGCATGGGAAGTCAATATCAGTTGAATTCGTTGCAGCCTCCAATCCGAGCAGCCGCCTGCAGGGGCACATCTGGCTGAGCTTGCAGCCCGCAGCGCAGCCGCCGCACATACGGATCCTGAGGATCCAACTCCCGCAAGAACTCAGTGCGGGCATTGGAGGGGAATTGGAAGCGAGCCGACACCGCGCTGGGACGACGGGCAATTTGCAGGCCCACATCGTAGCCGAAGCGGCGATTGGGCGGGAAGTAGTAGTCGTAGCCGCGCGTGAGGGCCGAGCCCGTAACCAAGTTGGGCGGCTCAAAGCTCTGCTGCAGGAAGGGGCCGGTGGCATAGGTGCTGTAGTTGAGCTGGATCATCGAGCCGCTGAAGAAGAGGTTGGTATTTCTCCACAGCTCGTTGAGGCGCAGGAAGTTGTGCATGCCGCCGGCAGTTTGATCCAACCGCGAGGGCAGGGTGCCGCTGATGGCAATGGCATTCACCCGCGTTTCCCTGGCCGGCTGCAGCTGCCAGTTTTGGCTGCCATCGTCGTTGCGGCGGCGCTGGTTCACATTGGTTGAAGCCAGCTCTTGGAAGCGGGGAATGGGAATGGGCCGACGGGTCACCTCATCCAGGATTACCCCCAGCACCGGGTTTTCGCCGTCAAAGCCAGTGGGAGTCTTGTTCAGGTCCAGGGTGAACGGCTCCACATCCACCCAAGCAAAAGCGGCGGTGTCGTTGGTGAAGTCGCTGTCGGTCATTGTGGAACCGTTGCGATCAATCTGGATTTGAACCCTCTTGGTGCCCGAGTCGGAGCCCACCCTGACGTAGAAGCACAGGCCATTGCGGATATCTTCGCTCCCCTTGGTGTCAATGTAGTAACCGCCACGATAGTTGGAGCTTGGGGAGTAGTTCTGAGTGTCACCTTCGTTTACCCAAGCATAGGGGTTCAACGCCATCTGGGGCTGAACCAGCAGTTTATTGGGATTGGCAGGATCCTTCTCCGCAAACAGCGGATCCCGATCCAGTACATCCCAAGGCTCGCCGGAGTCGCGAACGCCGTTGTCGTTTTTGTCCCAGAAGTTCAGTTTGCCGTCTCCGTTCCAGTCTTTGATGCGCAACGTGCTGGGGCGGCTGTCACCGGTGTAGGCGGTGTACTTGAAGGTGGTGTTGAAGTTGGGGCGAAACACTCCGGGCACCCAGAAGCCGCCTTTGGAATCTGGGCCTTCCTCCTCCGAGGGGCAGCCCACCGTCAGATCTTCCCTAAGTAATTTGCGCCTCAGCGCTCGGGCCCAGAGGTCGGTTTCCTCTGTAAACGGGCCTTCTAGAGCCTCTCCCTTGATAGCCGGGCGGATGCCGGGCTCGCGGTTGGGTTGAGAAACGATCTCGGAGAGAACGCCACCTCTCACCAAGCCCTCGCGGGCAGCATAGGCCGGTTCGCCAAACATCCAATTGAAGGCCGCCTGCAGAGCCTCGGCAGGGTTGGGCCACTTGGGTGGCTTGGGCACCCCCGCCTTCACCTCCAGCACCGGCGAAAGCTGCGGCTGCAGAGCAATGGTTACGCCCTCGGCAGGAGCCGCAGCCACCGTATTCACGCTGATGGTCTCCGGCTCCGGATCCGCTTGGATTTCCCAGACGGGGCGCAGATCCACCGTGTTGGGCTTGGCCGCCATCCACTCGCCCAAGGGGCTCTTGGAGGGCGTTTCTGGGGCAAAAGTGCTGGGCCCGCAGGGACGCCCTTGACAGGTCAAACTTTTTGTCCCCGTTGTGGTGGGCGAGCAGGTGGGGCTGCTGGTGTTGGCGATGAGGGTGCCCGTTCGGGTTTGGGTAAAGGTTTTGGTTGTGCCGCAGGCGATCTGGTTGATGACCTCATCGCAACTGGCCGGTGACCAAGGGCCCCAGTTGTAGTTGCAGGTCTGCGGGCAAGGAAATGTCCGGGTTTCTGTAGAAGTAGTGGTTCCGCAGCTTGAGGTGCAGGTCACGGTGCGGCTCTGAGTTATTGTCTGGCCGCCGTTGGCCACCGTACACTGAGGAGTCCAGCCTGTGTCGGTGCAGGTAGCCCCCGGAGGCTGGCAGGTAAAGGCTCGGGTTTCTTTTTCGGTGAAGGGGCTTTGGCTGGTACAAAGCGGCGTTACTGTGCGGGTGCGGGTTTGGGTAATGGTGGTTTTGTTGCACTGCTGCTGCTGGGTACACTGAGGCATCCAGTCCGACCATTTCCCGTAGTTGTACTGAGGGTAGCAGGTGATCGTCCGAGTTTCCGACGGCGGAGTGCCAGGGCAACCGGCAGGCAAGGTGGCAGTTCTGGTTTGTTTAATAGTGGTTTGCTGACAGATGTTGGTTTTACATGCAGGAGTCCAGTCTGTCCAGATGGGATCGCAATTGAGGGGTTCTGCGCAGTACTGCTGGTTGGGTGCCAGAGGTTTAGTCTGATCCGGCTGGCAGGGCAGGTTGACCGGCTTCAGCGGCTTCAGGTAGCGAAGGTCATAGTTTTCCAGCGGCTGCCCATCTCCCTGGGTTGTGAAGCGGACAAAGGCATTGCCCATGTTCTCGTAGGTTTGGATCTCCACCAGGTAGGGAGAAGGCCGAGTGTAGTCGGTAACGCACTGCAGCTCCAGCCGGAAACTCACACGGTTATCGGCGCCATCCCGCCAGGCTTCGACACCGACAGCCTCATCCTCCGACAGCTCTTCTAGACGAGTGCCCGCATTGCGATAGAAGCCTCTAAAAGCTGGCTCTTCCTCATCTGGGTTAAGAGTGTAGTTGGGGTTCCTGCGGATGATGAGTCGGCCCCCATCGTCGGTGTTGAGGTTGTAGGTCGCAACACCCGGCCAACGGGGATACAGCTCCCCTACCCAGCGCACCACAAAAAAGTCGTTGCCGAGGTTGTTGCCACTTCCCCATGATCCGTCTCTGCGCCGCCAGCAGGAGCGCCAGAAGCCTATGTTGCCCCTGTCTATGTCTGGAGCATCAGCGGGAAGTTGAGGCGGATTCATATCCGGCTCACTGCATCTTGGCATCCACAAAAAGTCAGCCTTGGGAAAGTTGGGTTGAGTATTCCACAAAGGCCAGCCGTCCCAGCCAAAGGGCCAGAGGAAGGGGGAGTTGGTGCTCAGGTAGTTCTGGTTGGCAAACAGGTAGTAGAACCCACCCCAAGGCGGGAGATCGGGATGGCCACCGTCTTCCCAGAAGGCAAAGCCTTTTCCAGGTGGATTTCTAGGGGGATCCCAGCCGGAAATACCGGAACCATCGGTTTTTAAAGCATCGCGAATACAGGCCCATCGCGAGCCGGCTGAGCTGCCCCAGCCGCCTGAGGTGTTGCAGGTTGGCCCTCCCTGAGCCTCCTCCCTCATGAAAGAGCCAATCTGCCAATCTTGAGCAGGGTAGATTGGATCCGGCCAGCGCACTGCCCGCAGGTAGGGCAGGTTGTCATCTTGAGCGCTCGAAGGCAGGGGGCCTATGGCTCCGGTGTCCCCAAACCCTGTGTCGGGGTTGTACTGGTTCTGCGGGCTGGTTATCCAGCCGTTGTAGTACTCGGCCAACAGGCCACCGCCTCCTTCCATTTCAGGCGGTCGGCAAGGCTGGAGGGAAGCTATCAGCAGCCAGCGAGAGGTGTCCAGCACCGGGTTGCCCAAAGCCGAAATGCGGGTGCCAAAGTTGGCATAGCCCGCATCGGGTGCGCGCAAGAGCCGCACTTCTGGCACGCCAAGCCCTGCTGTCCTGTCAGCGTTATTTGAGCTCGGGTTGGCACTGTCGCGGCGGGCAAAGATGGTGTCGCGGGCGAAGACCTCCGGCCAGCCTGGCCGCCGCACGTGGTTGCCCAAATTCTGCGCCCCGTTGGTGTTGTCGAAGCGCAGAACCCCAGCACCATCTCTGTTGGGATCCCGAGCCGGCCAGTTGTCGCCCCGGATCACCAGCGCTTGGTTGAGGAAAGAAGTGTTGGCCCCTAGGTTATCCCCGCTGCAGCCGTAGTGTTCGTTGCGGCGAGGAGCCGAGGCTCGTTGTGGGCTGCCCTGGTAGTTCCGGTTAGCCACAAAGCTGCTGCCGCCGCCGTTGAGCGTAGCATCCTGCACAAAGCCGTCGTCGATGCTGCCATCGCAGAAATCGGCAGAGAGGATGTTCACCGAGTCGCCCAACACGTCGCTCGGCCGCCAGAGATCCTGCGCCGCCCGGGCAAAGCGCCGATCTTCATTGGCCCGCAGCCGCCCGTAGAAGTTGCTGTAGAGGCCATCTGCTCCGAAGTTAAGAAGAGTTGTGAACTCCTCCAGCCGCTGCCCGTTCCTCGTCCGGTGCAGGTTAAAGTCCCCTTGGATGTAAACGGGGTTGTCGGAAACGAAGGAGAGGCCAAAAATCGCGTCATCAGGGTTGAACCCGCCGCGGGCCAGCACCGCCCCGTTGCGCAGCCGGAAGCCGTAGGGCCGCCGATCCGGATCGGCATAGTAGTCCACCGGTTTGGGGCTGAGTCCACCCGGATTGGAAACAGGGGGATCCCAGACCGTTTGGCCATTGGCCGTGCCTCGATTCGGCTGACCGGCGTTCATAATACCGGCGCTGCCCAAGTCACCGCGGGCATTTCCGTTGCGCCAGTTGGTTAGGTAGTTATTAAAAGCGCCCAAGGGTGGGCGGGCAATGGCATCTTCCCGCACGGCATCTTCCCGGAAGGCGTAGAAAATCCCCCCTTCTCGGTTCTCGCCAATGCCGGCAGGCAGCCAAGTGTCCCCGTTAATCAACCCCCTGGCCTGTCCGTTGACGTTGTTGGTCAGCAGGGCCAGGTCGATGTTGAGGGCCCGCACCGCCATCGCCTCGCGGCCATCGTAGAAGACGGAATCTTTAAAGGGCACGCGATGACACTGGTTACCATTACCAACCCGAATCAGCTCAAACTGGTTGCTGTTGGGGCCAGCAGTGTTATTGGGGCAGTTGGCAGTGGCACGGGGCAAAGTCCACTGGTCAATGGTGGCCCGGGGCCTCAGCCTCATGGATTCCAGATCCACCACGGCTTGATAGGTTACTGGCCCCTGTAGGAAGGGGTAGGCCTGCCTCCGCTCATTTTCAAGGTCATCGTCGGGGTTGGGAGGCACACTGTGGTGGAAGGTCTGCAGAGGGAAAATGTAGCGCAGCGGCAGATAAAACCGGTTGGCTGCTTCTCGGTCCCCAGCTCGGCTGGCTTGGATGTCATCCCGGAGGATTTCGGCTATGGGATTGCTGGCAGTGGCAGCCGCCTCAATGCGCAGGATGTTGTCGGCCAGCATGCCCAACATGCAGCCTGCCGTTTGCAGGGTGGTTTGGTCAGCTAGGCTCAGTTGGTCAACAGAGGTGCCTCTGTTAACGGTATCGATGACCCGCCGCAGCTCGGAGAAGTTGCCAAAGGCCGTAATAAACGGATCCGGGTGAATGCGGCCCGCTTCTTGCCTGGGTGGATAGGCCCCATCGGGATCGCCGGCAAAATTGGCCAGGTTGGTGAGGGCCGTCCACAAGGGGGTGCCAGGCCGCAGTTGCTCCCGCATCGGCTCGGGGTCATACTCCCAAACGTTGGTGCCCTCTCCAGTAAAGAAGTTGATGCCCAGTTGAGTGCGCTGGTCGCCGGTAGGGAAGGTGGAAGCCCGCTGCAAGCTCCAGGGAGAGCCTGGGTGGGCCACCGTAGCCAGGCAGGCTATCGGAAAGCGGCCATCTCTGTGGCTGTAGTGGTAAACGGCTGTAGCCTGCACTGCCGCCGGGTTATCCCGCAGCGTCAGGCGTTGCCGCGCCTCGTTGCTGATGAAAATGGCCTGCAGCTTGGTGGGATCATCCGCATTCCCGGTGGGCACCAGAGGCAAAGGCAAAGAATCGGTGCGGGTTAGTTCCAGCCGCTGGCCCACGATCACCCGCAGACCTTCCACACGGGCCCGCCGCTCCCAATAGCCATCCAAGCCCACCTCGGAAAGGGCGCCTGGGGGTGGGTTGTCTTGCGTTAGAGATTCCCTCTGGTTGTTCTGAGCATCCCCAGGGATCGGAGCACCAGCCCTGACACCAAACGTTTGAGCAAAGGTGTCCACATCGCAGCCCCTTGCCGGGTCAGGGTTGACCGGTGGACGGTCATAGCTGGCCTTGGGGCCAAAGCGGTTGTCGGCCCGATACACATCGTCCACGTAGGGGGGGCAGACTTGGTCTTCCGTTGACTGAAAGCCGCCTGCTTGAACTCGTCCTGGTGGGCCACTCGCTGAATTCCGCCTGACATTAATTGGAGAGACTGACCATCCCGCTGGATCCTGGGCGTAGGTTCCGCGGGTACGAATGCGACCAAAAAGCTGTAGCTCCAGCGGATCCAGAGCTACCATCTCAGGAGCTGCGGTGTTTTGAACCGAATCGAAATTGAGGTTATTCAGGCGGGGAAGGGGCGTACTTGGCGGCACATCCGCCACGCCGGGGTGGGCATCAAAAATTAGGGTGTCGCTTGCATCCTGCCCGACATAGCCGATGGCCCCTGCCACCAGCTCTCCATAGGCTGTAATTTCCGAGTTTTCCGGCGGCATGTAGAAGCAAGACTGCTCCGAGCTGATGGTGAAAGCCCGGAACAAGTTGTTGGCAGTGTACCGGAAGAAAAGGCTACCGCCTGCGTAGATGGCGCCGTTCCAGTTGTAGCCGGGTGTAAAGAAATACTCCACGTCGCCGCGGTTGAAAACCCCCCACTTGTTCAGCAGATCCCGCCGCCGATCTTGCTGAAATTGCAAAGCCGAAACGGCGCGGGTGGTGGAGTCGGCCCCCTCAATGGGAAGAGTAACTGCATAGACCTGAAAGGGCTTTTGCAAAGATGAGCCCACCTGGAACCAGTCCCCCACGTTGGGGTTGGCGGTTTGGTTGACAGGGGAATCGTTACACCCTGCCAGGGCGGATCCTTGAAGAGGCCCGCCGCGCATCACCAGTCGCCGCGCCCGCTCGGTATCGCTGATGTTTTCCTCAAAACCCTGCAATCCAGATTGGCCCTCTACCGGAGCGCGACGGGCGTAGAGGATGGTATAAACTGTTACAGAGTCGTTGAGGCCATTGTTATCGGTATCCACCAAGAACCACCAGGCTGGGGCTTGCCGCCGCACCTGGATTCGTCGGCTGGGATCCTGGGGATCCGGAACAAGGGCGCTGTAGTTCAGCAAAAAGCGCCGCTCATCGGGAAGGGTATAGGGATCCGAGGGCTCTGCAGGCACCGCCGTGCCATCGTTGGTCAGGGCAGAGGTAAATTGGGCATCGGTGGGAGCGCTGTTGGGCAGGCGGCGATCCCGAATCAGGTTGTCGATCTTGGCCCTGGCCCGGTCGATGGCAGCATTCAGTTGCCGGCTAATGGTCAGCTCCGCCCGCTCCACCTGGGTTTGGATGGTGCGCTGGGTAGAGCGGGTCAGCAGCCCCACCGTCACCAAGCTCAAGACCAGCACGATCAAAATGGCAACCGGCAGGACAAAGCCCCGCTCTCGAATCTTGCGCCGATCCACCCGTGCTTTCAAAGAGGCGAGCAAGCGCAGGGTGAGCTTGAGCAGCAGCGTGGAAGGAGCAGACATACCGTATCTCGGACAACGTGAAGGGGAAGGCGGCACCCCAGGGATCCCTTGTCAAGATGCCAAGCTAGCAACAGTATGCCGGTGATCATGGCCGCCGCAAATCCCCACCTCTGGGGGGAATCCCCAAGCCCTTTCTCCAATTCACAAGATCCCCAGTTGCTGCGCCTTGAGCAGGGCGGTGACACGGTCGCTAGCATCCAGCTTGCGGTAGGCGGTGCTGGCATATTCTTTGACGGTTTCGATGCTCAGGCCCAGACGGCGGGCAATCTGTTTGTTGGCCAAGCCCTCTTTCATCAGTTGCAGCACACACAGCTCGCGGGGGGTGAGCTTGGGCAGCTCCTGTCGGGCAGGCAGCCAGTCTCGTTCGGGGTTGGACAAAATCTGACGGATGACGCGGGCCAATTCCGCCGGGTCGGTCTCTTTGGAGAGGTAGCCTTTGGCCCCGGCGCGGCGGGCTGCCTCAATCAGACCCGGCTCCTGAAAGGTGGTCATCATCACCACCACCACCGGCAGACCCAGCTCGGTGATGTGCTGGCAGGCGGCGATCCCATCCCCATCCGGCATGCGCACATCCAAAATGGCTACGTCGATGGGGCAACTGCGACAACAGTTGACGGCCTGGGATCCCGTCTCGGCTTCGGCCACCACCTCAAATCCTTGGGCTTGCAGGGCAAACTTCAGCCCCAGCCGGAAGAGGGGATGATCGTCGGCAATGAGAACGCGGACAGGGGAAGTCATGGCAGGGGATCCCAGCCGAGGGGGTGCTGGTTTTAATCTGCCCAAGGGGGGATCCCAAATAAAGCGCCCTCACCCCCAGCCCCTCTCCCTTGGGGAGAGGGGGGTTATGGCTTCACCAAGACCATGCCGCGGGCCTGGGGGTCAAAGGTGGGATCCAGCCGGGTTTGGGCATTGTACAGGGCGCCGGTCAGATCCGCCCCCTCCAGAAAAGCGCCTCGCAGGTCGGCCCCCCGCAGATCGGCATTGTGTAACTTGGCCCCTGTGAGGTCGGCGCGGGTGAGGATGGCTCGACGCAAGTCGGCCCCGCTTAAGTTGGCCACCTGCAGATTGGCACCCGTCAGATCTGTCTGCTGCAGGTTGGCCTGCGCCAGATCGGCTTCCCACAAGAAAGCCCCCGCCTGAGCTGAGCCACTCAGATTGGCCCCTCTCAAATCGGCCAGATTGAGGATCGCTTGGGAGAGGTCGGCAGCTTGGAGATTGGCCTGTCTGAGGATCGCTTCTTTCAGGTTGGCCCCACTGAGGTCAGCTCCCGGCAGTTCTGCCCCCGTTAGGTTGCAGGCGGGGCAATCTTTGCTGGGAAAAACAATTTGGGAGCGGCCCAGTTGGGCATCCAACTCCAGTTGGGCAAAGGCCGCAGCCGTCGGGATCCCCAGCGCCAACAGCGCTCCCGACCAGAGGCGACTTCCCCTCATCAAGGGCTTTACAGGTTGGAGCCGTGCCCATCCCATGGTTTTCACTGGGATCCCCTCCTACTGCTGATGGTAGCCGCTCTGGCCCATTTCCCCAGGGATCCCCCATATCTTGAGGAGCGCCACTAGCTCTGTTGCGGCTGGCAGTGGGGGCAAAAGTGGGCCGACCGACCTGCCAGCTTCATCCGCTGAATTGGGGTGCCACAGAGGCGACAGGGATCCCCTTCCCGACCGTACACCCACGCTTGCCCTTGATAGTTGCCGTTGAGCCCACGCAGATCCCGGTAATCCCGCAAGGTGGTGCCCCGCTGCTCCAGCCCGGCCCGTAACACCTCGATCAAAGCTTCTCGCAGGCGTGCCTTGGCCACATCCGAAAGCTGAACTGCTGGCGTCAAAGGGTGAATGCCGCTCAGAAACAGGGCTTCGTCGGCGTAAATGTTGCCCACCCCGGCTACCAGCGATTGATCCAGCAGCGCGGTTTTAATAAGACGGCGGCTCTTCTGCAGGGCAGCCTGGAAATAGGCCTCAGAAAAAGCTGGCGAAAAGGGCTCCGGCCCCAAGGTCTGCAGGGTGGGGATCACCGCCTCCAGCTCAACACCGGCAGGCACCAGCCACATCTGGCCAAAGGTGCGCTGATCCACAAAGCGCAAGTCCCACCCTTCCTCGAAGGCCAAACGAACACGAGTGTGAGCTGATAAAGGGGTGGATCCCTGCACCCAGAGCAACTGCCCGGTCATGCGCAGATGCACGCCCAGAACAGCTCTCGAATCCAGGGATCCCAGGAGATACTTTCCTCGCCGCTGCCACTGGGTAAAACGGGTGCCAATCAAGCTCCGCCCAAACATCTCCCCTGCAGGGTAGGCAATGGTGCGGGCCAGGAGCACCTCCACCGCAAGTATGCGTGGCCCCAGGGTGAGGCGTTGCAAATCTTGCCGAACTGTTTCAACTTCCGGCAGTTCAGGCACAGAACGACTTGCTCAAGAACACAGTCCCCGGCATCAGAACTTTGGCTTAGCTGGCCGGAGCGGCTTTGGCCTTGGCCTTGGGAGCTTCCAACACTTCCAGCTCATCTTCGCGGAAGTTGTTGGTGTTGATGTTGTAGTAGTTGATCTTGTCGAAACGAACGATCACCGGATAGAGAATGCCGCTGGTATCCACCGCTGCAACCGTTCCCACATCCCGGTACCAGTAGGATTCTTTCCGCAGCACACGGACTTTGGCACCACGCTGAATTGCCATGAGGGTTATCTCCATTGACCTGAACTCAGATTACCCTAGTCCGTGAGAAGGCTGCGATTTCCGAATTTTTGTAACAGGGATCCGCCCGTGTCTTCCTGGGTTTTCGGGGCCGACAGCAGATGAACCGCCGCACCTGTGGAGCCTGGCTATTGGGTTCTGCTTTGACCTGGGGCTTGCAGGGGAAATCTGCAGGGCTGCCCCATCCGCGCGATTTTGCCGCCGTCCTCAACCTAAACACCGGTCGTTTAACAAGGGTTTGGCAGCCGGAGCAGGCTTCCAGAATCAGGGCCAGCCCTGGCTCAACCGTCAAGTGTGCCGTTGCCGCTGCTGCTCTGCAGACCGGGATCAGCTCTGGGGAGCGCTTGATCCACTGTCCGGGTTGGTGGGATCCGCCGCCGCAACTGGGGTTGGGCCGCCTACCCTGCTGGGATCCCCGCGGCCATGGAACCTTGAACTTGCGCCAGGCCCTGGCCCACTCTTGCAACGTGCATTTTTACCAGTTGGGCTGGGAGCTGGGGGCCGATACCCTGGTGGAGTGGCTGCGGCGCTTCGGTCTAGGGAGTGTGCAGAATACAACTCCGGCTCCGCTCTTGGCGACCGGTCTGGCTGGGCCGGTGGATCCCTGGGAGCTGTTGGTTTATGGGGGCGTGATTGCCCGCCGAGGTGTACCCCTTTCTGGCGAGGTCTCTCTGCCTGCTCTCTCGTTACCGGCTTGGATTTGGGAGGCTCTCCATGCCGGCATGAGCCTGGCGGCAACAGCGGGCACCTGTCGCGGCATTGCCCCAGAAGGGATCCCAGTGGCAGCCAAGTCTGGCACCATCCTCAATCCTCAACGACGAGGACGACCAATTCTCTGGGCAGAAGATTTTCAAGCCTGGTTGCTGGCCTTTTGGCCCCTACCGGATCCCCGCTGGGTGCTGGTGCTGCATCTGCATCAGGGCAAAGCCTATGAGGCGGCCATTCCCCTGGCGCGGCAGATCATCGCCGCCATTGGCAGCGGGTGACCACCTTGCTTGCGATCATGAAGAAATGCAAACTATACTGAAGGTCAAGTGCCGTTCTCGTTTTCGTTCTTTACGGATCCCACTCTCTGTCGTTCCCATTTACCCTGGAGGTTCTCATGTCTAATCCCAATTTGTCTGAGCCCAAGTTTGGCTTTAACGAGTATGCAGAGCGCCTCAACGGTCGGGCTGCCATGATTGGCTTCGTGTTGGCCATTGTCATCGAAGCGGTGACGGGCCAAGGCGTTGCTTCCTGGCTGGGCCTGATCTAAGAGACCTCAACTTACCGCCTTTTGGCTTTTCCTTGGGTCTGCTGGCTTGCAGGCCCTTTATTGTATTGAGCAGGAAGCGTAAACTACCCGACACCCGCGCTATGCGCAGGGTGCGAGCTTTATCCCAATCCCTAGCTGACCCAGAGGACAGCTAAGTTTCGGAATTTCAGGCGAGTTTACAGTCGCCCCAAGGAGAGAGATCACCTGAGCAGCGTTATGGTCAGCATCCCCTTCCCACCCACAATGCCCACACTTGAACGACTTACCGCTTCGGTAGGACTTGCCCTGCTCAGGGTGGATGTGCAGGCACTTGTGGCAGGTCTGACTGGTGTAGGCGGGCGGCACCAACACCACAGGCACTCCAGCAATGGCGGCCTTGTAGGCTACAAACATCCTGAGCTGGTAGAACGCCCAGTTGTTAGTCCTGCGCCGCTCAGCCTTACTTCGAGACTTCTGATTCAAGCAATC